>JBJOPA010000335.1:0-17988 GCA_046051005.1 Bacteroidota bacterium | reverse complement strand
AAATGTATATGCGCCGTTTGCCTACGTTCTTTGATAATTGGGGTTTGTATGCGACGAGTGGGCAAGCGGTTCAGTTTTCGGAAGCCCCGCCTGCGTATATGGACAACAATAGCCTCCGTTTTGGACCCGTCACACCGACTGGACGCATGTTGCAGAACCGCGATTCCGTTTGGCGCGATACGAATTGGTCAAAATTTTCGGGTTGTTTTACCGCCAATGGAAAGGAAGCCTACGCGAGTATCGGTGTATTTTTGGAGGAACGCAACATCAATCGCGTGATTATGAGAGAAAATAATATGACCAATGGTGAAGTTGGCTATTATGGCTATTATTCGGTGGACGATTTGTTGCTGATTCCCTTGAAAATTGGCTTGCCCACCGACACCGCGATTTGCGAAGGCGACACGCTGACGTTAGACGCGCAACGAAACGTCCCCGTGACGCATCTTTGGGAAGATGGAGGCACCGCCGCCGTCCGAAAAATTACGAAAGCAGGTGAATATAAATTATATGTAAACTACAATCCGAATCAATTGGGTTGCACGGTCGAAGAAACCGTAAAAGTGACCGTCATTCCGAAAACTGCGCGCCTGCGTAACTTCGACACGTTGGCTTGCGACGGCAAAACGGTGGCATTAAAAGCAGGTTATGGAACGAAAAACGAAACATATCGTTGGCAAGACAGCTCGAAAGCGCAGTTTTACAACACGCGGAAAGAAGGACGTTATTGGGCAAAAATCCAAAATGAATGCGGCAATTTCTTAGATTCGTTTCAAGTGAAATATGAAAATTGTCAAATATCAATTTTCGCGCCCAATGCCTTTTCTCCAAATGGCGACTCGAATAATGATGTTTTTAAACCCTTTGTCAACCAATCTTCGAGTGTAGAAGTGTTGAATTATCAATGTCAAATTTTTGATAGATGGGGACAAAAGATTTTTTCAACAACGGATTTACAACTGGGTTGGGACGGCAATTTTAAAGGACAAGCGGCAGAAACAGGCGTTTATGTTTGGCAAATTATATTGACCGCAAAACTGGGAGATGAAACCGTAACGCGCACATTTTCGGGCGATGTTACATTACTCAAATAATATTTTCGCATCATTTCCCGTGTTAAAAAAGGCATCAATCATGCTCACCCCGCTTTCAAAGTCGCCAAAAAGCTGCGGATACTGGGGGGGGGCATATTGGAGCCATTCCACCTCGATTTGATGCGCATTGAAAAGCGGAACGTTCAAATAATGCTCCGCCGCACGTCCCGAAAGATAATGCGTTGCGCCCAATTGTAAGCAAATTTGTAGCAATCGCCCCGAACGTTGGTCGTCTGTTTCGACTCGAAATTCGTTTTTCGGACATTCGTGAGAACGAAAAAATGGCGTTTCAATCTCCAATTTTTCACAAAAAACTTTTAAAAACAAATGATTGATGTCTGTCAAATAAGAAAATTGTTGACTTTGTTGATAAACGTTTTCTAAAAAATCAAAACTGGTTTTGAAATGTGGCGCAGTTCGATAGTTCTCGCGCAATAAATTGAGATGTTGTGTTTGCCAATTCGGTTGCACGCGAACGGTGGAAATGGGGTCGCCCAATTTCCACCGTTGCATTGGAATCGAAAGCCATTGCAAGCCTCGCGGCGTTTTGATGCGGTTTCGATTGCGCCAATCGAGGCGCGTATATTGCACTTCGTCGTAAGTCACGAATGCGTCGGCTTGTCGAATGGCATCAAAATAACCCCACCAAGGCACATAATTAGACTGACAAATAAATATTTTTTTCATCAAATTTATTGTAATCAGACAATATTTTCTCTTCAAATTATTTGTAGAATTTTAAAGAAAAAATATTTATAAATAATTGATTATCCTTGATTTACAAAATATTTTTGACGGTTGCGGGGGCATCGGGTCTCAAAAACAAAATGCCTGTGATGGCAACGGTATCGCCCGCGCTCGCGCCTGTGAGGATTTGCACTTTGTCTTGTTGTCGCAACCCCGTTTCTACAATCACCGAAACGGCTTTTCCACCTCTGATGACAAATATTTTTTTGTTGCGCGTATCAGGAATGATGGCTTGCGACGGTACAAAAAGTGCGTCACCACCGCCCGTATCTAGCAAAACGCGGACGAACATGCCCGCTTGCCAAGCCGTTTTTCCATCTATCGTTGCCCGCACTTTGAGGTTGCGCGACGTGGCGTTCACTTGCGGTTCGATGGCGGTGATGGTGGCGGTTTGTGCTTGATTATTTTCAGAAACTACGCGCACCCGTGCGCCGCGCTTGACTTTTTCGGCTAAATTTTCAGGCACATTAAAATCAATTTTCATTTTATTGACTTCTTGCAGCGTTGCCATCACCGTTTGCGGGGTCACATACGCGCCCATGCTGACCGTGCGAAGCCCCACCACGCCCGAAAACGGCGCAACCACTTGCGTTTTTCGCAAATTGGCATTGATGAGTTCCACGTCGGCGTTTAAGGTAGCAATTTGGGCTTGCGCCGCGTCATAATCTTGCTGATTGACTGCTTTGATGTCTAATAATTTGCGCAATCGGGCTTCATTGAGTTGTGCCAATTGGATTTGCGCTTCCACTTTTTTGATTTGTGCGCGCAAATCGTCGTCATACATTTTGGCGACAACGGTTCCTTTTTCGATAAAACTGCCTTCTTTGATGTTCAAAAAAGTCAATCTACCCGATATTTCGGGGCGAAGTTCTACAAATTCGTTTGCCAAAACGGAGCCGTTCACTTCTGCTGAATTGGTGAGCGCGCTGGGTTTCAACACGACGGCATCAACGCCGATGGGCATATTTTTAGGCGGCGCGGCGGCGGCGGTTTCGGTTTTCTTTTTGCAATTAGTTAAACAAAATATACAAAATAACAACCAACTAAATTTATTTTTCATCATCATTTTTTCATACCATAATTCAAAAAAAAAGGGATAAGTTTTATATAAATTTCTATAAAAAAATAAAAATTATTTACAGAAAAAACTAATCATTATATTTTACTGGACTGCATTGAGCAAATTTTTCTTTTGCCGTGATAGGGAATTTTTGAGTTTTTATAAATTCGTTCAACAAAATTTCAAATTCGGCTTGTTTTTCGGGCGCGACTTGATTTTTTGAAAAATTATATAAAAAATAATCAATTGTTCCATCTGAATTGATATAAATTCGGTTGAAACATTTGGTTTCTTTTTCCCATTTGAAACCTTTTGATTTTAAAAATTTTCCTAAATTTTGCAACAATGTGACGTATGCTTTTTGCAAATCTGCTTGTTCTTCGGGTGTTTTAAAAACTGCAAATTGTGGATCATTGTTGACTGCACTTTTGTAAATTTTGTCTAGTTTTTCGTAGGAATTGTCTTGTTTTGCGGCATTTTCAAAAGTCATTGCCTTATTTTGTGCCTGCGCAAGCGACACAAATGTGGTGAAAAACATCGATAAAATTACTAATTTATATTCCATTTTTTTTGCAGATTTTAAATTTTAAAAAAGCCAATTTAGGCTACCCCCCAGTATAAACGCATTAAATTTTTGCCATTTCTAAAATTTGATTCAAATCAACATTATTTTCGATGAGTTCGATGGCGCGTTGCACTTTCCAAGGCGTTTTTTGATTGATTTTCACTTCAATTTTAGATATTTTCAGCACTGCGCCGTAGGTTTCGAGTGCCGTTCGGACAACAGGGATTTTAAAATCGTTGATATATTTCAGCGTCCGACGCGAGTATTTTCCTTCGCCCGTCGAAACGATTCCGACAAAAGGCGTACCTTTCAAATCATGTTTTTCACTAATAAAAATGGTGTCTGAAATCGCCAAATCAAGTCGCGACGCGCCCACAACGAGGAGTTGACTGCCCATTTTTTTGCTCACCAATTCTTCGTAAGAAATCAGCGAACCTGCCACAATATCTTGCACTTGTCCGTCTAATTTGTCGGCATTAAATTCTACTTTTCCCTTCACGCTGTCGCTAATTTGTTGCATTTGTGGCAAACTCATCGAAACATCGTATGGCAAAACTCCGATTAATGGCAAATTATGTTTTTCTAACCATTTTTTGACGTAATACGTTACTTTTTCGCGTTTTTCGTCCAGCACTTTATTCAAAATAACGCCCATAATTGGCACATTTTGTTCTCTAAACATCGCCATGCACATGTCTAACATGTCAATTGTAGAACCAATTCCACCTTCAACGACCATGATGACGTGCGCATCGAGTTCTTTCGCCACTTTTGCATTTGAAAAACCCACGCACGAACCTACGCCCGTGTGACCTGTCCCTTCAAATACCATTAAATCGTGATGTTTAGGCAAATGCTGTTTGGCGTACTGCAATCGCGCTGCAAAATCATATTTTTCGGGCGATTCTAAAAAATCGGAGGTCGTTCCGCTGCCCAAAATGACGGGGCTGTGGAGTTCGGGAACGGGTTCAAAACCCAACAAATCGCCAAACAAAACCACGTCTTTGTCAACTTGCACGCCGTTGTGGAGTACAAATTGTTGTCCAACGGGCTTGCAGTAGCCGACATTGATGCCCATATTTCGGAAAGCCGCCACCAAACCAAGTGTCGAGGTCGTTTTTCCGACGTGTTGGCTGGTTGCTGCTACATAAATATTTTTATAAGTCATATTTTTAATTGTAGATTTCTAAACGTTATAATTGGGGCGACAAAAGTAAAATATTGAAAGAAGAATAATACGTTTTTGGCATCATTCTTTTCAAATATTTTTAAAAAATATTGTTTTTAGGGCGAATATACTGGGGGGGGGCTTTTTTTGATGATTTTTTTAATCAAATGATAGAAAAAATGGTTTCGTGTGGTTTCAAACCTTGTTGCGCGTGGTCGGCGAGATTGGATTTTGCTTCAAACTTTTGGTCGCGCAGGGTTCCTTTGATGGTGATAAAATCGGCAGGAAATTCTGACACCGTTTCGACGATAGAATCCTTGAAATCGAATATTTTTTTGTATAGATTCATCGTTTTTTCGTCATACGAATCTACGTCATCGGACGTAAAAAGGAGTTTTCCGAGCAAACAATTTAAAACAAAAACGGTATATTTTTCATCGTCAGAAAGGTGAATATTTTCTTTTCGCAACAAAAAAACATCGGTGTCGCTCGCAAACGCCCGCCCGTTGAGTTGCCAACGCCCCACAGCTGTCCGCAACGCCACGATGGTGGAAACGCGCTCGCGATGTCGGAACGAACGCAACAATTTATGCTCCCAACGAAGGTGGATGTCCGCCCCAATCCGCGCAAATTCGACCAATCCGAACGCCGACGCAAGCGGAACGCCGCACGCCAACACCACTTTTTCGCCGCAATGCTGACGGACGAATTGCATGGCATCGTGCATGATTTGCCCGCGTGTTTTGTTGGGACGCGGCTCGATGCAAACGGCATATAAAAAATCTAATTTGAGCATATCGAAGCCCCATTTTTGCAACGCCGTGTGAAAAACGGCGGCTAAATAGTCTTGCACGTCTTTGTTATAAAAATCCAAGACGTAAAAAAACGGTTTCTTCCAACCCGACCAATGCGGTGCAAAACCTGCTTTGACGAGTTTTCCCGCCGCGTCGCGAAGCAACCAATTTGGTTTTTCGGCAAAAATACGCGAGTTGGAGGCGACGATAAACGGCGAAATCCACAAGCCTGCCAACGCCGTTTTTTTGATGTCTGTCGCTAAATTTTTCAACCCGTTTGGAAATTTTTTTCCGTCAATCGAAAGCCAATCTCCGACGGCAGTTTGCCAACCATCGTCAATTTGAAAGACATCAATGGGCAAATTTTGGGTTTCAAAAGCCGTCAAATTTTTCCGTAAAATGGTTTCAGAAATATTTTGATAATGCAAATACCAACTTGTCCAACCCGTCATGGGGCGGGTTTGTATGGGTTTTGTTTCTGTGTTTTGGTAATATTGTTTGAAATATGCATCAAAAATTTGGCTGGATACTGGGGGGGGGGCATTTTCGACCACCAAGACATCAAGCGCGCAAAAAGAATGGCTCAAATGCAGATTTTCGATGTCTTTTCTAACCGAAATTTGTTGCTTTTTCAGGTCTGCGCCGATGAGCGTAAAACCGTTGGTTTCGTTGAGGGAACCGATGAAAATGTTTTGTTGCGCGGTGTTCAGTTGGGAATAAGTCCAAGCATGTAACGCGCCTTTTTGCCGAAATGGTTTGACGATGTTGAGGTGATAGTCGCCACAATTTTTCATCAAAAACCTTGAAATGGGCATCAAATTGTCCAACTTTTGCTTGAAATTATAGTTTTTTGATTCCGTCCAAGTTTGAAACCCATTACAAAAAAAAGTATCATTTTCAGCAAACGGAACCGCAAAATCAAGCGAAACGGCTTTGATGACGATGTCTTGTTTTGGGTGAATCCAGATGATGAATCGGGTGGTGCGTTCGTCTATTTTTTCTTTTGTAAATTGGACGTAGAGTTCTGGTGCAATATTGGATTTGTCCAATTGCAGGGTCATTTTTTTTTGGTCAAACAAGACGTATGCGCTGGGCGTTGTTTGTATCATCGGATTCAATTTCTCAAAAATATTAACTCATTATTTTCATTCAACATGACAATTACAGACGGCAAATTTTGATGTTTTTCGTCTTGCCGATAGCGCACTACATAATCCATATTTTCTAATATGTCAGACGAAATAAGTCCAAAATGAGACGGCGGCGTGGTGTCTCCAATGGCGGCAATGGTGGCTACAATGGGTCTGCCAAAATTGGTGAGCAATTGGTTGCAAAATGGGTCGTGCGGTACGCGCAAGGCAACAGATTGGTCGTCGGCACGAAGGTTTTGTGGGAACATATCTGTTTTTATCGTTGAATAAATGACGGTGAGCGGTTTGGTGTGATAGCTCAACAAAGTCATCAGTCGAGGGGGTATGTCCACGAGTGTATTGAGGGTCTCGATGTCTGCAACGAGTGTTACCAAGCCATTGTTGTCTTGTCGGATATTGCGAATTTTCTTTATTTTAGCGACAGACTCGGCGTTGGTGGCATCGCACCCAATTGCCCACACGGTGTCGGTGGGAAATAAAATGATGCCGCCTTCGTCGAGAATTGTTAAAATTTCGTTAAAACTTTCCTTCATATTGTCAAAATTGTGGTCAAAGGTAGTAAATTTACTTTTTCTTTGCCTTTTATTTCGTGGGTTTGATTTTTTTATTTAATTTTGTATTTGTTTCCTGCAAGAAGATGAAGTAAAAAACTGATTTGCTGAAATTTACGTATATAGAGAATGTAATTTTTTGGTCAAATTTCAATTTGACCTTGTAGAACAAAAGCTATTTTCGTTTTTAATGAACGAAAAAAATGTATTTTTGTTAAAGAAATGCACTTATTTAATTTCCTGTTTCCCTAAAACGCCTCAAAAATGCGTTTTATACTGGGGGGGGAGCTTTTACGTCGTCAAAATACTATTTTATACCATTTCACAACCTAAGAAAATTTTACGGAATCTTCGCAAAACACATTTTTATGAAAAATAAAATATTTTTCTCGCTCGTTCTTTTTTTGTTTTTACCGATATTTCTACAAGCGGCGCACATCGTGGGCGGCGAGATTACTTATACGTGGCGTTCGCGTGTGGGCAACAACAATGTATATCGCATCACAATGAAGATTTATCGCGACCGTTTTCCGCAGGGTCCGAACGCGGCACAAAGTTTTGACCGTCCCGCTTTCATTGGCGTATATCGCGGCAGCTCAACGATGCTTGATTTTAGTGGCAACGTGTTGGCGATTCCGCAGGGGATTCAGGTGCAGCCTATCAGCGAGGTTCAGGTGGGGCTTCCCGATTTGCCTTGTTTGACGGTTCCGCCAAATATTGGGGTGAATGAAGCCATTTATGAATTTGATGTCACTTTGCCCGTTTCTGCTGAAAGTTATACGATTGTATATCAGCGTTGTTGTCGAAATACGGACATTGTTAATATCGTGAATGCGCGCACCACAGGCGCAACTTATTACGTGACCATCACGCCCGAAGCGCAACGACTGAACAACAATAGCCCAACGTTCCGAAATTTCCCGCCGACGGTGATTTGTCTCGACGAACCGCTTGATTTTGACCATGGCGGAACCGATGCCGAAGGCGATGATTTGGTGTACGAATTTTGTGTCGCTTCCATCGGAGGAAATACCTCAAATGTTACGCCAAATCCGCCTACTTCTCCGCCTTACACGCCAGTTCCTTATACGTTGCCGACCTATTCGTCGAATAATCCGCTTGGGCGAAATGTGTTGCGCATAGACCCTGTTACGGGAAAAATTACGGGATTGCCGCAAGTAGAAGGGCAGTTTGTGGTAACGATTTGTATGAAAGAATATCGAAATGGCGTGTTGCTTTCTACCATTTTACGTGATTTTCAGTTTAATGTGAAAGCCTGTAAACCTACGGTTGATGCGCGATTGAAAGCCGATTCGACTTCTGCGGTTGTGGGCGTTACGAAAGAGTTTTTTGTAAAAGCCTGTGGCGGTCGCGATGTTTTTATTGAAAATTTGAGCAGCGAACGTGCGAATATTATTGACGATTATTATTGGGTATTCAACATTCGCGGCGTAGAAACGCGCTTTTCTGCTTGGTCGCCTACGGTTTCGTTTCCAGATACGGGTGTTTTTCGGGGGCGTTTGTTGCTCAAACCGGGTTCGCGTTGTGCGGATACGGCGAATGTAATTGTGGACGTGATACAAAAACCAACGCCAAAATTTGGCTATCGCTACGATACTTGTGTGGCAGGCGCGGTCAGTTTTCGGGATAGTTCGGTCGCAGGAACGGGACAAATTACAGAATATCGTTGGCAATTAGATGCAGGAATTGACACGTTGGTGCGCAATCCAAGCATTTTCTATCCAACGCCGGGCGTTAAAAATGTGAATTTGCGCGTCAAAAATTCGCGTGGTTGTTTTTCGGATACGACGCAAACGATTACTTGGTATCCAGTGCCTGCGCTCGTGGTCGTGCGACCCGACACCGCCATCGGCTGTACGCCACGTGAAATTACGTTCCGAAATTTGAGTAAACCCATTGATTCGACGTATATTCTCTTGTGGAAATTTGGCGATGGCACGACTTCTAATCAAATCAGCCCGACACATCGATATACTACGCCTGGAATTTATACCGTTTCGGTTGAAATTACGTCGCCCATTGGTTGTAAAACGAGGGGAGATTTTCCGAGATTGGTTGACATTCGGGAGGGCGCGATTGCGGATTTTGACTTTTCGCCCGACCGCCCAAATGTGTTGAACAATGTGGTTTCGTTTAGGGACAAATCTAAATTTACGCAGGCTTGGAATTGGTATTTTACGGACACCGCCAACGTTCGGAAGGGATATTCACAATTGCAAAATCCCTCTTTCCGATACCGCGATACGGGTTTAGTAAAAGCCCGATTGATAGCGGTTAATACCGCAACGGGTTGTCGGGACACGTTAGACAAAATTATTGACATCGAACCCATCGTGCTGTATTACGCGCCCAACGCATTTACGCCCAACGATGACGGAACAAACGACGATTTTAGAGGAAACGGATATTTTGAGGGAATGAAAGCCTTCAATATGAAAATATACAGTCGTTGGGGAGAATTGATTTTTGAAACCGACAATCCTCGCGTGGGTTGGAATGGACTTAAAAACAACGACGGTGGACCAATTCCACAAGGTGTCTATGCGTTTTTGGTAACTTACACCACGCCGAGAGGCAAGGTCGAAAAGCTACGCGGCTACGCTACGTTGTTGCGGTGAAAAAAAATGTAGGCATTTTTTTAAGATTTTTGTGATGCTTTTTTTGCCCCCCCCAGTATTTTAACCCTTTAAACATGCTTTTTTATATATTTTTGGTATAATGAAAAAATAAATTGAAAAAAAAGTAGGTTTTTTTAGAAAAATGTTTGGCAGATTCAAAAGTCGTCGTATCTTTGCGTCGCATTTGATAAACGGCTCTTTCAGCACGTATAAAATGAATGATGATCTTGTAGCTCAGCTGGTAGAGCACTTGACTTTTAATCAAGGGGTCTTGGGTTCGAATCCCAACAGGATCACAACATTTTTGCAGAACGAAGCCTTTCCCTACAAATGGAAGGGCTTTTTTATGCAAAACTAACCAGAAAGAATAAGGAGATCTTGTAGCTCAGCTGGTAGAGCACTTGACTTTTAATCAAGGGGTCTTGGGTTCGAATCCCAACAGGATCACAGTAAAAAGCCTCGCACATGTGCGAGGCTTTTGTGTTTTCAGACCAGCCGAGAAATAGATTCAAAAATTTGATATTGAAAATATTCACCCGACAAAATATTTTTTATTAGAAAACCCACCTCGCCCACGTCCTGTACGTGCGCGAGGCGGTTTTATACTGGGGGGGGCGGTCTTATGTCATATTTTCATAAAAAACATAAAAAAATATCTTAACTTGTAATAAAAAAACACATATTTACATCTGAATTTATTTTTCTTAAAAATACGTACCAAATTCTATGGAAATTTTAGGATTTACACATCTTACCTATAAATCATAATTATCAATCATTTTTTTAAATTATTTAAATTTCAGTTATGAAGAAGTATTCATTTTTTAAACCGATTCGTATCATGTATTATCAATTGATGAATTATAAAATAAAAATCATTTTCGCGCTCGCCACAATGTGTGTTTTGACGGCTTCGGCACAATCTTCTATGGACAATTTGTATCCCGAAAATAAATTATATTATCAAACTTGTAGTCAACGGGATAGTGCGTTCAAGCAGAAAAAGTATTGGGAAACCATTGTTTTTTGTCATCAAATTGACACATTGCCCCACTTTGAAAGTTGCGGAAATGGCTTGGCATTTAGCAGAATGCACAACGCGCTACTCCGCATTGCTTGCTATGATAGTTTGCAGAATTTCAAAAAAGTATTGGAATGGGGATTAGCACTTTCTTTTGAACAGTCTGTAAACGGTAATTGCTTACGGCATTACGACGCACTCAAAAAAGCATTGCGAATTTTGCACCCCAATCATCAAAAAGAGTTGGCGAATGCCCTTGATTCGCAACCTTTTAAGGTCGTTTCTAAAACCATCATTTATAACCAGATTGGTGGAAAAAAAAATACGTATATTCGTAAATGTATTCCTTTAAAAATTTATGGTTATACCGTTGAAATAGAAAATTATGCAATCCTAAATGAATTTGAAAAGCCTATTAGCGAAGCCGCCAAAAAACAATTCATGTCCGATTTTTACCAAAAAACAACGTTTTACAAAGTGGTTGTTTTGGACGAAAAACCAGCGCGACGGTAGGTTTGGGTTACCAGTTGAAATAAGCTTTTTGAAATGACGATTTTATGGACTTTTGAGTAAAAAAATGTCAATAAAATGCCCCCCCCAGTATAAAACCGTTTCTTATCATAAATATTTTTAAAAAAAACATATCTTTGCAAATGAATTTATTTTTAGATGCGCAAATAAAAAATATATGTTCAGTATTTTAAAAAAAATCTTTCGGGGTGATTTTGCGGGTATTTTGGATTGGTTTAATTTGTCTTATCAATTGAATCAAGTTAAAAACGTGGTCAAAGAAGAGTTTGTAGAGATTATCGAGTGGCTCGATAACACGCCCAATACCATCGTTTGGAAGTTTCCGAGTACCAAAAACGACATCAAAAACGGCGCGAAACTCGTAGTTCGAGCGTCGCAAACCGCCGTTTTGGTGCAAGAAGGGCAATTTGCAGACGACTACGTGGTAGGAACCCACACGCTGTTTACCGAAAATATGCCGCTCTTGACCAAGCTGAAAAGTTGGAAATATGGCTTCGATAGTCCGTTCAAAGTTGATGTTTATTTTGTTAATTTGCGCCCGTTTCCCAATTTGGATTGGAAAACGGAAAAACCATTTATCGTAAAAGATGCCGAAATGCAGCACATCAGGCTCAAAGCATCGGGCAAATTTGCGATGCGGATAACCGATGCAAGGCTTTTTTTGCGCGAAGTGAACGGCACAAACGCCCAAATGACCGTCGCCGACATGGTGACAGAACTGCAAACGGCGGTCGCTACTAAATTTATTGACACATTAGCCGAAAGTCAAATCAATGTTTCAGATTTAGCTGCCAATTACTTAGAACTTGGCGAGCGTTTGTTGCCACTTTTGAAAGATGATTTCGTCGCGCAGGGCATAGAAATTACAAAATTTTATATCCAAAGTATCACGTTGCCGCCCGAAGTAGAGGCTTTTTTAGACAAAAAAGCGCAATTCAATCTCGTGAAAGGCGAAATACATTTGTTTACGCAACTCCAAAATGCTGAAGCATCGGCGAAAAATGCGCAGCCTACGACGCATATCATTTTGCCCGAATCAAAGCCGTTGCCCGCGCCTCAAACACCGTCACCGCCGAAGAAAAAAGAGATAAATATTGACATTTTCAAGACATCGGTCGCACTTTTGGACGAGTTTAAATCGGTTGTGGAAGCTACTTACTGGCAAATAACGATTCCGATGATGGAATCTGACTTGCCGAACGAATTTGTCCGCGCCACGCTCAATTTCTATGTCCAAATGACAAAAGGCTGTAAAAAAGTGTATGAAGAAAACTATTTCGGCGATTGGACGCAAGACCCTGTTTATCAAAAAGCCTACAACGAATATACGCAACTGGCGCAATCTGGGGCGCACATGGACTACAAAGAATCCATGAAATATGCCGATTTTCATCAACGCATCAATGAGCGATATGCCGAATATATTCAGAAAAAAGCATCGGCTTATGTCCACATACAGCAACAAAAACAACTGGAAATCGGACAAAGTAGCCAACAAGAAACGCTATTCAAAGCTCTAAATGATTTGGGCAATTTGAGACAAACAGGCGTTTTGACTGAAGCTGAATTTGAGCAGCAAAAAGCCGCTTTGTTGAAATCGAAGTAAAAAAAGAATCACTAAAAAAAACGCCTCGCATACGTCTTACACGTGCGCGAGGCGGTTTTATACTGGGGGGGGGCTATTTTTGAATGATTTGACGTATTTTTTCGATGCTCAAACCAGTCAAATCACTAATTTCTTCTTCGCTTTTTCCTTTATCTTTCAGTCGCAAAACGATTATTTCCATTCCTTTTTCCATTCCTTTTTCCATTCCTTTTTCCATTCCTTTTTGTTCTGCTTCCATTAACTCTTGGGCATCAGCCATTTTGGTATGCTGTTCGCTGGCGATGTCGTGCAGTTTTTTGAGATACCATTTATATTCTTTTTGCTCGGCTTCGGTCATCTTCATTTGGTCGAGACGTTTGTTTGCTTTTTTTAAGCCTTTTGCTGAAAAGCCGTCTTTTATTTCTCCATTTTTGAAAAAATAAATCCATTCATCAAGTTTATTTTTGATTTTATCATCAAATTTATCAACTTTAATGACCCAAAATTCAGGAAAAATTTCGTGAACATGCTCTTTTTTGTATAACTCTATTTGCCGTTCAGCAAGCGTCAAAATATCGTGTTTATGGATACCTCTGAACTCCGTCGTGCCGTGATAACCATAGTCTTTTCCCTGCCCCAAATCGAAATAAGCGATGGTGATGGAAATGACTTTCCGAACTTCCGAATAGGGTTGCCCTTCTTGGATATGCTCGGTAATTGCCTTCGATGCGCCAAATAACATTCGCTGAAAATAGTCATATTCCTTACTATTTTGAATTTCGATAATCACGAGTTCGCCCTTCGAGTTTTGGACGAGAATGTCCACCCGATTGAATTTATCATCTTGCGTTTCCTTATTGCTTTCGCTTTCGAGGATATGCTCGATTTTGATATTTTCCGACAAAAGTTCTGACAAAAAACCTTCGAGAATGTCGAAGTTGGCTTTGTGGCGAAGCATTTTTTTCATCGCCCAATCGAATCGAATTAGTTTTTTTCCCATTTTCTCCTATTTTTCTGCAAAAATAAGGTGTTTTTCAGAATTGAACGCGCTTTTTTTTTGAAATAAACCGCCTCACACACGTGCGCAAGGCGGTTTATACTGGGGGGGGGCATGAAAAAGTATTTTTTTAGTTTTTCAAAAATATTATCCAACTCCATTTAGCAGGGTCTCCCATGCCAACACCTGGTGTATATAAAAATAATTTAACGGTTGCACTTGGGTTTGAATTCATATATTCTCTGACTTTGGCTAATTTTTGAATGGATAACCAAACTGGCATATAATCGTATGGCTGAGTAGGCGCATTAAAAATATGTTGAAAACCTGCACGCGGCTGTATCGTATCATTTGTTGAAACTAAACTAAATTGATTAGCAGGTTGTATATTTTGAGGATAATTTATCCTGCCAGTTCCCGCCCAGACGATGCCCCCATCAAATAACGTTTCATTCAATTCTTGATAGGTCATTTTTATATTACCAAAATCACTTGGTGAAATAAACACATGGGTAATCGTAAAGGTAGAAGTATTGGTTGGATAAATTGTTTCTTTTCCACCTTGAAAACTGTTCGTCAAGTAATCAACTTTTAGCAATAATACTTTGTTCTCAAAGAATATTTCTCTTTCAACTGGCGCAGCCATTTGATTTCTACAAGAAAATAAAGACAACGCAATCAAAAATAATATTAATTTTTTTAATAATTTCATAATTTTTTTATTTTTATTTTTTAAATTGATTTTTTTAAAAAGTCAATAATTTTACATTCATATTTTAAAAAATATAAATTGCAATACAAAGATAAATACATTTTATAAATACGCCAAATGTTTTTTTAGTTTTTCCCAAAAAAAAACGCTTCGCACCCGTCACATACGTGCGCGAGGCGGGTTTATACTGGGGGGGGCATATTTTTGATAAAAATTAGAAAAAAAATGAATAAAAGTTTAGATATTTAAAATTATTTGTATCTTCGCACTCTGTTAGATTGCTTTTATTTCTTTAACCGCTATAATCAAACCCTTGTATCATGCTTGGAAATAATAAAAATTCAGCTTCGCCACAAGTCGCTTCCACCGTTAGCCCAGAAGGGCAAACTTGTATTATTGCAAAAGGTACTATCATTGACGGAAAAATCACCACCACCGAAAATATGCGCGTGGACGGAACCGTAAAAGGAGA
The DNA here is from genome assembly GCA_046051005.1 of Bacteroidota bacterium. Lineage (GTDB taxonomy): Bacteria > Bacteroidota > Bacteroidia > Chitinophagales > Saprospiraceae > JAAFJT01. The sequence continues at coordinate 2,901 of JBJOPA010000335.1, read as the reverse complement.
AGTGCATTGCGAAAAAAGATTGGTCATGGACGCTGGCGGCTTCGTCAACGGAACCGTTCACGCCAACACCGCCACCGTAAAAGGCAAAATCGAAGGAAAAGTCGTCATTGCCGAAACTCTACACTTGCTCGAAATGTCGCATATCAAAGGCAACATCAAGGCAAAACAATTGAAAGTCGAAGAAGGCGCAAAATACGAAGGCGAATTGCGCGTCGGATAAACGGTTCAATTAAAACGTCAATAAAAAAAGTGAAAAGCGAAATCTTGTTTCGTTTTTCACTTTTTTTTATAGTTTTAATGCTGAAAAAATTAATTTTCGTAATAATCCAAATCTTTTCCAAAGGTTTCGGGCAATTGCCAAATTGCCAATATCGCCAATCCAAAACATACCGCCCCAACGACCGCCGCCGACTGAATCACGCCCATCGTAGGTTCAAAAAACTTGTAAGACAGCGTGATGGGAATGACCGCGCCGCGCACAAAATTTGGAACCGTCGTCGTCACCGTCGCCCTGATATTGGTGCCAAATTGCTCGCTCGCAATGGTCGCAAACAACGCCCAATAACCCGTACAAGTCCCTAAAATGAAGCATAAAAAGTTATAAATACTAGGAGAAAGTCCTTGAACGGTGAGATAAACGCCCGAAAAAAAGATCGATGCCAGCAAATATCCAAACACCACTTTGCGCCGATTTCTAAAAATTTGGCTCAACCAACCGCACAAAAAATCGCCTACCGCCAAGCCCAAATAAGCAAACATGACCGCGTCGAGTACCGCAATTGTCCCCGAAACGCCCACTTGTTGCGCGATTTTGTCCGAAAATTTTATCAAAATGCCAATCACAAACCAAACAGGCAAACCCAACATGATGCACCAAAAATAAGTAATCAACCGTTTTGGCGACTGGAATAACGTCAAAAAATTACCTTTTTCAACCGTTTTATCGGCTTTCAGTTTGTCGAACATGCCCGACTCGAAGGTCGAAACCCGCAACAACAACAACAACAAACCCAACGACCCACCAATGACATAAGCCGTTTGCCACGTAAAATTTTTAGCAACTTGCGCGCCCACGACTGCGCCCAACGCGCCCGCCGCAACGACAATCATGGTTCCATAACCGCGTTTTTCTTTGCTCATCGTTTCGGAAATCAGCGTGATTGCCGCGCCGAGTTCGCCCGCAAGACCGAAACCCGCAATGAACCGAAGCAACGCATATTGCTCTGCCGTCACGACAAAGGCATTGAGGAGATTGGCGAGTGAATAAATCAAAATAGAGCCAAAAAGCACCGATTTGCGCCCAATTTTATCGCCCATGATGCCCCACACCACGCCGCCGACTAACATGCCAAACATTTGCCATAAAAACAATTGATAGTCCAATTGGTCCACCAAAATGGGGTCAACAATCTTCAAACCGCCGCGAATGCTGGCTTTGGAAATCATGTTGAACAACTGAATGTCGTAAATATCCACAAAATAGCCAAGTGACGCAACGGCTATCGTAAAATTAATTTGTTGGTTTTGATTTTTCATTTTTCCTTTTGATTTAAGGATTTATTGAAATATTATATCTAAAAAAAACTAAATTCCTAATGACATTTTCACCGCAGCTTCGGCTTGCAAAACCGTTGTGTCTATCAACCGAACGGGCGTGTGCGATTGCTGAATCAACAAACCAATTTCCGTACAACCCAAAATTACGCCTTCCGCGCCTGCGGCGGCAAGTTCGCCGATGATGTGCGCGTATTCCGCCCGCGACGATTCCGTAAAAATGCCTTTTATCAACTCGTCGTAAATAATATCATGCACGCGAAGTAAGGATTTTTCATTCGGCACAATCGTTTCTATTTGATGCTGATTTCGATAAAAATCGCGCATAAACGCTTGTTGCATCGTAAATTTTGTTCCCAACAAACCCACTTTTTTCATGCCTTGCGACTTGATATTTGCCGCCGTGATGTCGCAAATATGCAAAAAAGGTAAATTTGTATTATCCGTTATATAATTCGATAATTTATGCAGCGTATTGGTGCATAAAATGATAAAATCCGCGCCGCCAGCGTCCAAACGACGGGTCGCATCAGCCATGATTTCGCCTATTTTCTCCCATTCTCCTGCGTGTTGGAGCGCGGCAACTTCCGCCAAATCTACGGAATACATCAGCGAACGACCCGACGCGCACCCCCCCAGTATTTCCTGCGTTTTTCGGTTGATAATTTGATAAACGACCGAAGAACTTTCCCACGAAAGCCCACCAATAATGCCAATGGTTTTCATAAAATAAAAATTTTTACTAATTTTAAAAAATCACATTATTTCTATAAATTTCTACAATTTCTTACAAATTTTCATAAAAAAATGCCCCCCCCCAGTATATTTGACCCAAAACGCATCAAAATACGCATCAAAACGGATTAAAAATTTCTTTCATAAAAATCAATTACCGTTTCGTCGGTTCTGATGTCGCGAGGTTTGAGGGGTTGCCGCAAAACGATGCCGTCCAACGTGCGGCAACGGCTGAGCGCGACATAGGTTTGCCCGTGTTCAAACGCGCCGCTTCCCAAATCAATAATCACGCGGTCGAACGTTTTGCCTTGACTTTTGTGAATCGTCATCGCCCACGCGAGGCGCAACGGATATTGCTTGAAAGTGCCAATCGTTTCGCTGTCAATTTTGGTCGTGTCTTGTTCCGAAGCCTTGTAGCGGAGGATATTCCAAACCGCTTTTTCGACTTCCAACACGCGCTTGTTGCCGTTGCGTTCTTCGATTTCTATTTTGATTTTATCGGCTTCGAGCGACACGATTTTTCCGATGGTTCCGTTGACGTATTCGCGTTTTGGGTCATTTTTGATGAACATGACTTGCGAACCGACGCGCAACCGCATTTCGTTTTCGCAG
>JBJOPA010000334.1:0-4121 GCA_046051005.1 Bacteroidota bacterium | reverse complement strand
CCCGTTATAAAAACGGTTTTATTTTGAAATTTTTTTTCTGTTGACATCGAGTTTCAATAAATATATAAAAATAATAAACGGCGAATATTCGCTAAAAATTATGCAAATGTAGTTTTTTTCTACAAATCAAGCCATATTCTCCATTTTTTTTTGAAGAAAAATATTAAAAAAAATGCTTTTGAAAAAGATAAGTTATGTTTTTGATGACTAAAAAAAATTTACCTTTGCATCGCTGAAAAAAATATTAACTACATTTATTACAAATTTTTAACTTTCATAAGATGAAAATAATGTTTTTGAACAAAATATACTGGGGGGGGAGCATTTTTGTGCTTCTACTGACCATTTTTAGTTGCACCGAAGAAGCCAAAAACCTTTCCGATGCCCAGAAAATGGCGGCAGCCAATCCCGTTTTTTTGCATCGTTCGCTCGATGCGCTTTCTGAAAATATTAAGCACGACGTTTTCCCTCCGATGATTGCGGCGCGGATTTATGCCTACGCAAACATCGCCGCGTGGGAAGCCACCTCTGCAGGAAATTCCCAATTAAACAGCATGACGGGACAGATAAAAGACCTTCCCAACATGCCCACACCGCCCAAAGATGGCGAAATTTGCTTCCCACTCGCCGCCGTAAAAGCGCATCTCAAAGTGGGAAAAGTGTTGACATTTTCCGAAGATAGCATGACAAAATACACCGATGCTATCCTCAACGAATATAAAAAAATTGGGATTCCAAAGGCAATTTTTGAGCGTTCGATTGCTTTCGGCGACACCGTCGCAGGCGCAGTGTTGGCGTGGTCGAAAAAAGACAACTACGCCCAAACGCGCTCCATGCCCAAATTTTCGGTCAATTTTCAAGATGCCGCACGTTGGCGACCTACTTCGCCTGATTACGCCGACGCTTTTGAACCGCATTGGAACAAAATGCGGACGTTGACCCTCGATTCGGCGGCGCAATATTTGTTGCCGCGTCCGCCAAAATTTGATTCGACGGCAAACAGCCCTTTTTACAAATTGGCAAAAGAAGCATATGATATAAATGTCGCCGCCAAAGCCGAAGACATCGAAACCGCAAAATATTGGGACGACTCGCCCGCCTCGACGCAAAATGCAGGGCATGTCAATTTTATGTTGAAAAAAATTACACCTGGTGGACATTGGTTGCACATCGCGCAATGGGCAGCGCGGCAACGTGGATTCAACTTTGAGCAGTCCACAGAGGCATATTTGCTAGCAACATTGGCAGTTTTTGACGGTTTTATTGCTTGTTGGGACGAAAAATATCGCTCAACCGTCATTAGACCAGAATCATATATCAACAAATATATTGCGAAGCAACAAGAGTTTACGCCCGTCATCGTTACGCCGCCGTTTCCCGAATATCCGAGCGGACACAGCACGGTTTCAGGCGCGAGTGCGGTCGTGTTGACAAAATTATTTGGCGAAAATTTTGCGTTCCGCGATTCCACCGAAGTGCAATTTGGATTGGGCAGTCGCAATTTTTCGTCTTTCCGCGAAGCCGCGCAACAAGCAATGCAAAGCCGTTTGTTGGGCGGCATTCACTATCGAAGTGGCAACGAAGCGGGTTTTGTATTGGGTGAAAAAATCGGAAATCACGTGTTGACCAAAATCAAAACGAGAAAATAAATCATCAATCGCTCAAAAAAGTTACCCCCCAGTATCCAAACCGTTTGGATACTGGGGGGTAATTATTTTTATAAATATTTATAATTTTTAAAACAATATTTTAAAAAATTGTATAAAAATCTTTTGTTAAATCTTGATATTCTTGGGTGTAGCCGTCGCCCTCGCGCAAGGTGAGTTGCGTTTTTTGCATTGGTTTTTCGACGAGGCTAAATTCTAACATCAATCGTTCTACATTTTTGGTGGCGCGAGGCAACACTTCGGTCATTCGGGTGCAATAAAAACCAAAATTTTGAGCAATTTCAATAAACCGCAACCCTTCAATGAGCGGCAAAATGACGCAAAAACGCCCCGTCGCGCTCAAAATGGTGCGCGTCGCATGCAACAAATCGCTATGTGGCAACTTCACGGTATGCCGAACATTGTTTTTGTCTTGGTTCGATGAAAACGTGCCGCCCGTGAAAAATGGCGGATTGCTGACCACCAAATCATAAAGAACACCCGCCGCCGTTTGCTTCGCAAAATCTTGAATCGAATTTTTGAAAATTTGAATATTTTCAGAAAAATTAGAATTTTCTATATTTTCAATTGCTTGATAATAAGCGGGTTCGTCAATTTCGACGGCGTGAATATCTAAATTTTCTATATTTTCGGCTTTCGCTCTTTGCGCCAACATGAGCGCGATAACGCCCGTTCCTGTCCCAATATCAAGCATTTTTTGAGCGGCGTTGAGGGTCACCCACGCGCCCAACAACACGCCGTCTGTGCCAACTTTCATGGCGCATCGGTCTTGTTCAATCCGAAAATGTTTGAATTGAAAAGGTTTCGCTATTTTTTTTTTCGTCCTTTTCTGACGGTGATGACGACATATAATATTTTTGAGATTTTATTTTTGAAAACACCCTCCCGAAAAACGTTTGAAGTTCCAAAAAGTTGCCATTTTGCAGCAATTAATCGCTTTCTAGATGTATTTTGATGCGCGTCCGAATGCCGTCAATCCGTTTTCGGAGTCGGTCAAAAAACCATTTTCGGGCTTTTTCATTCTGCTTACTGATGAGCGTTGAGCGGTTGCGAATGCTCGAAAACCAGTCTTCCGTGTAGTCAGAAATGCGCTCGTCTTGCGTCCGCAAAAAATTGGGATTGGCATGAACCGCAAAAACCAAACGAATTTTCGGCGACTTTACGTATATCGTATTATTCGTATAAATCATTTCGTTATAATACAAATTAAATGCAGCTCCGTTGCCCAATTCGGGGTCTTGTCCGTAGGCAAATTTGCGCCCGTGCAACGCCATTTTTTCCATGTGATTTGCCAATTCGGTCATTTTATCGCACAAAAGCAAGGCATCTTCGGGGTTTTCAAAGCCGTCACTAATCGAATGATATTCAATTTGGTTCAATGTGTTGTCCATAATCGAAAGCGACCAAAGCTCGGTAGAAGGCAACATTCGATAGTTGTAATGCGCTTTTTGAGCCATTTCCAGCGCGTGATGCGGCACAATATCCAACGAATATTTTCGATTTTGAAGATAATCGAACTTCCAAAGCGTTTTTCCCCAAACATATAATTTAAAAGAAATTATTTCAGGAAAAACGATATAATAAAAAAAAGGAATTTCTGACGTGCCATACCACACCTCCGCGTCGGGCAAACCGAGCATCGCACCCGAATCTTCGACGATGCCCTCGATGTAATCCTCGAACTGTTTGACGTGGCGCGTGATGGCGTTGAACGTCCAAACCACCGACGTAGTTTTGTCAAAAATGAAACGGTCAAGCGAAATGTTGTATTTTCGCGCCAACAAAAGCATTTCATCAGGCGTAACGACCGATTGACCGCGCAAACGCCGATAAATACCGTCTTTTGCCAAGTTGAGCGCGTCGCAAAGGGATTCGACTGCGTCCGCCCTTTTTTCAAATTTTTTGATAATTTCCTCTAAAAGATAAATTTGAAGTTGATTTTGGTCAAGCATTTTGGAATAATTTATAATATTTTTTCAGAATTTTGATTTGAATAAAATGATTGGTTTTTTTCAAGTTTCAAAGTTAAATAGTTTTCCTTAAATTCAATTCATTTTACATATTTTTTTTTCAAAAACATTTTTTTACGCTAATTTTCCACATGGATATAACGGATTTTTGGGTTGGATATGCGGTCGTTTCGGGTGCGCTCGCGACGGCTTACGTATTGTTGATGACAAAATATTTTTACTTTTGGAAGCGCGCCAAAACGGTTATTTTGTCAAAAAATGAACCGAAAACCAGCGTTTCTGTTCTCATTTCTGCCAGAAACGAAGCAGAAAATATTGAAAAATGCCTAGAATCTATTCTGAAAAATTCGTTTCCAACTTCGTTATTACAAATTATTGTCATTGATGACCATTCGGAAGACGCAACTTTTGAGATTGTAAAAAAATTTATTGCAAAAATGCCCCCCCCCCAGTATAAGCCCCCCTCAATCCCCCCAAAAGGGGG
>JBJOPA010000333.1:0-6834 GCA_046051005.1 Bacteroidota bacterium | reverse complement strand
TTACGTTGATTCGTTAACATTGCTTTTTGGATTGCAAAAAGGCTACCCCCCAGTATATTCGCCTATTTTTTGCCTAAATTGTAATAATGTATCGCATATTCCACATATTTTTCCTTGAATTTAGGGGGCATCATCGCCACTTTTTTCTTCATTTGCGCGGAATATTGACCCAACAACAATGACTCGATGTAAGACACATACAAAGCATTTTCAATTTCAGCAGACATCACGTCCATCATGCTTTCTTGAAACATTAAACAACGTATAAATTCTTTCGCGTTGCGTTTCTGAATTTGCGAATTTGTATATCGTGCGAATACTTCCATTTTAAGATGATTCAAATCGTCTAACGCATCAATTTCCGCTTTCAAAGCAGGAAATTGATGCGTTAACGAACTGAAATACACATTATCGGCTATTTTTTCCATCATTTTTATTTTTTAGCATTCAAAAATGCCCCCCCCAGTATATTTGATATTTTATAAGGGTTCGCATAACACAAAACCACTTTTTTAAGGATTCCAATTTCTGAATTAACGTTTATATTTATCATGTTTTAATGACTTTATGTTTTGATAATTTTTATTTTATAATGACTTTTTTTATAATTCCATTGAAAAAAGCGAACGGATAAAGCAACAAAAACAAATTGGGCAACCACCAAGTGAGGTCGTAGTCGGCGGCTAAAATCCAGTAAGAAATGGCTTGCAATCCCGAAACACTGGTCAAAATCAAGGAAATCAAAGCAAAAATGCGCCATTTTTCATTTCGCTGACTTGACAGAAAAACACTATACAAACCCGTTGCAGAAATGAACATATCCAAAGGAAAAAATGACCAATTCCAATGCACTAAAATCGGATTGGTGTAGTCGTTGTAAAGCAGGTCGGGCGGCAAAAGGTGCAATGCCGTGATGGACCAATACAAAATGAACGCAATGTCCACGAAAAGAAAAAAATATTTGAGTGATTTCATTTTACGAATTGTATAATTTTTTTGAAAAAATCCTTTATTTTTTGCCAAAATGTCTTGCCCAAAATGAAGATGGACAACACAAAACTCCCTTCACTCACGATGAGCAAAATGGTGTTGATGAAAATGATATTTTTTACGTCTTTCACGTAAAATGGCAACGCAATCATGACGCACCACAACAAACACGAAATTATAAAAAGAAAGTAGCCGATGGTTTTCATTTCGTTCTTTTCCATGTTTGAGTGAGGTAAAAATAGCCCCAATAACCCCTAAATTTCAAGGTATTATTGTCAGAAAGCCAGAGCGTGCAGTCGTAGTTTTTTCCTGTTTGCGGGTCGTAAGTGGAGCCGCCTTTCCATTCGTTTTTTTGGAAATAACAATTTTTCAATATTTCTAAACCAATTAGCGGCTGTTGCCGAAGCGCGGGATTGGGGTTTTCGGTGTCGGTGAAAGGCACGCCTTTTTTGTCGTTAGGTTCTTTGAGCCAAACGATTTTTCCAAAAAATTTGCCTTGTCTTTCTGTTATTTCAATGATTGCGTCGTTGTCTTGTGTCAGCCATTTTCCTGTGATTTGATGCTGCGAAAAAGAAACAGAAACCTTCAAAAAAAGAAGCGCGATGAGCATTATTTTTTTCATAAAAAATGAGTTTAATTAAATAATGCGACAAAGGTGCGGGGAAGGCGATAAAGTTCTTTTGACAATTGTCAAAATCGTGTTTCAAGGTCAATGATTTCCTCTGATTCTGCTCAAAGTTTCTTGCGAAATGCCCAAATAGGAAGCGATTTGTCCCAATGTGGCGCGTTGGAGAAGATTTGGTTTTTCTGTGATGAGTGCGGCGTAGCGTTCTTTTGCAGTTTGGTGTTGCAATGACATGAGGCGTTCTTCGAGTTCGATGTAATATTTTTCGCCTAACACGCGCCCGATGGTGTTGAGTTCTGGATGTTTTTTATACATTTTATACAGATTTTCATGGCTAATGCCAATCAAAACAGTCGTTTCTATTGCCTCAATGCTTTCAATGCTTGGTTTTTGGCTTACGAAAGAATACATCGCCACCGCAATATCTTGTTACAACGAAAACCAAGAGGTAATGTCTTTGCCGTCTTTGTAATAAAACGCCCGAACTGCGCCTTGTTGAACATAATAAATATTTCGACAAATGCGTCCTGTTTCTAATAGTTTCTCCCCTTTTGAAAGTTCTTTTTCAAACACCAATTCAGTCAAATCTGCTGCACATTCCGCACTGATTTGTCCAAATAAAGAAAGTATTTGACCGAAATTATCCATATATTTTGTTGCCGCTTTGCAGTTTTTTTAGAAACTATTATGAAAAAATGATAAATACAAGACAAAATTATAAAAAACAAAAGAACCATTCATATTATTTACAAAAAAATGCCACCCCCCAGTATTTTGATGAATAATTCGGTGTGAGGAATCAATTGAATGCAAAACAGCATCAAATCAACTGTTCAATTTTATTTACACTATACTTAAACTTAATTTTATTTACTTGCAAATGCTCCTTAACACGCATCACCTGTTCTTGGTTTATGTGTTTTGCATAACGATAAGTATCGTTACCTTGTAAATTGTTGCCTTTTAAATTAATCGTGAAACAACCATTTGAAAATTTGCTTTCAAAAAATGAATAATCAATATCAGAAATTTCATTGTACGAATAGAAATTGCGATTTCCGATTAGTTTGGATACAGTAATTCCTTCATCATCTAATATTATTGTACAATCGTCATAATAGTCTATTGTGGCGGCTATTATAAAACATAACCAAATCCAAGGAGAACTAAAAAACGATATAAAATTGTTTAAAAAATATCCAAAAGACTTATGTTTGATACTACCTTGCAAAAGCATGACTAAAAAAAATATCAACATCAGTTTAAATACACCAAATGAGCCTTTGAGAACAATATCCGTTTTTTGCATAAAATAAAATTTATTTAGATGCTATAATTTTTTAAATGTTGAAGTACGCGCCATCATCTGGACACCAGTTATTAAAATTTTAAGTTGAGATTTTATTTAGCAGTTAAGAACACAAAAATAACATTTTTTCATCAAAAAACAATTCAAAAATGGGTTTTATACTGGGGGGGGCATCAAAAACCTATCCGCGACCAAATTGTTTTAAAATTTTATGTGCGGTGGCTTTTTCTCCTGCGCTGCCGTCGGGTAAAATCAATAGCAAAAGGTCGCAAAGTTCTTCGGCAAGTGGACGAAATTCCTCGTTTGATTTGCAAATACGCGCCAACACATAAGCAGAAAATGCTCTTACGGCAATTGGTTCAAGGGGATTTTCTAAATATTGAAAACAAATTTGTACCAATTGTCCCAACAACGGTTCGGGATAGGTCGGAAATTTCCAAAAAATGCGAATCGTATTGCGGCGAACTGCCTCAACGGGTGAATTTTGCGTCAAATTGTCTAACAACGCTGGCAAATGTGGCGCAATGGCAGCAGGATATTTTTCGGCAATGTGAATCAAAACTTGCGATACCCGTTGCGATACGCGATATTCATCGTGCAGCAATAAATCTATCAAAATGGCAACTTTTTCCGCATCGTTGCCTACATTTTTGACAATTAAATCTGAATTTTTCTTAGAATAAACGACTAAAAACTGTTCGCGCAAATCCATTTCGAGGCTTTTGAAAGTATAAAAATTATCAATCCAAAGTGCGTTGCGAAGTTACAATCTTTAATTCAATTGCCTCAAAAACTTTTTTAGGAGACAACATGCGCCATTCGATGCCATTAAATTGGTGTCCAGCATAGACATTTCGTTGCAGACGGGCGGAAACAACTTCGTCCACCACATGGTCAAAGGCATTTATCATGCAAATCCAGCCGCGACTTCGGTTGTCGTTGTCTAAACATTCTTCAAACCATTCTGCATAATAATCGTCGTCGTCGGCATGGAAATTTAACACATTTTCCATCACCAAAATGTATTTTGAAATCCCCGCATCTAATAATTTTTCGATGACATTTCTTTTCAAATACATCACATCGTTGTGCAATACGTCATTCCATTCACCAATCAATTCTATAATGACGTATTGTTTGTCATAATCGGCAAACAACAATTTCAAAAAAAGCGTGGAAGACCCGCAACTGTCCCAGTTCTCATGGATTAAAAAATTATATATCTTTTTGGGTTCTAAATTTTGTTCCCCAAAAAACGGTGTCTTTCGGTCTTCTTCGACCCGATAATCTGCCCGCCAACGCCGATGAGGTTGTAAATCGTACATCGTTTTTTCTCTTTTCTTTTCTTTGTTCTAAAAACTACTTAATTTTCTTTGTTTTAAACTTTATTTCTTGAAAAAAGTTTTGAAAAAAAATGATTTAAAACGCATCAAAAAAGGTTGTAAAAATACAAGATTAGTTGTAAAATTTTGTTCTCCCAATATGTTTTGATGTCTCCGCCATAAGTTTTGATGTTCCCGCCATAAGTTTTGATGTTCTCCCAATATGTTTTGATGTCTCCGCAATAAGTTTTGATGTCTCCGCCATAAGTTTTGATGTTCCCGCCATAAGTTTTGATGTTCCCGCCATAAGTTTTGATGTTCCCGACATAAGTTTTGATGTTCCCGACATAAGTTTTGATGTTCCCGACATAAGTTTTGATGTCTCCGCCATAAGTTTTCTTATTCCCGCTATAAGTTTTGATGTTCCCGCCATAAGTTTTGATGTTCCCGACATAAGTTTTGATGTTCCCGACATAAGTTTTGGTGTTCCCGACATAAATTTTTTTGTCTCCAAATATTTTTTTACGTTGTTTAAATATTTTTTCATACAGATTTTATGTAGAGGCTGCGCATGCGCTGTCTCCACCATACATGTGCAACACTACCGCACCGCCCTACGCGATTGCCCGTTTATTGTGGAGACAGCGCATGCGCAGTCTCTACATAAAAAAAATAAAAATATGCCCCCCCCCAGTATAAAACCCATTTTTGGTGACTTAGAAACAAAAAAACGCCCTTCAAACCGAGATTTGAAAGGCGTAATCTTTATATTATTGAACCAATTTACATGGTTGGATAAAGCGGAAAGGCTTGCATGTACGCATTGATTTCTTTTTTTACCAAACCAATAATTTCTTCATCATTGTGATGTTGAATGACCGTATCTATCCATTCGACAACTTTTAAACAATCTTTTTCAACAAAACCACGCGACGTAATGGCAGGCGTTCCAATCCGAATGCCCGACGTGACGGCAGGAGACTGCGTATCAAAAGGAACCATATTTTTGTTAATCGTAATGTCAGCGCGCACCAATGCCTGTTCTGCATCTCTTCCCGTGACGTTTTTATTGCGCAAATCAATCAACATCAAGTGATTTTCTGTTCCGCCCGAAATGAGTTGATAGCCTTTTTGCGTCAATGCGTTTGCCATCGCTTGAGCATTTTTGATAACTTGTTGCCCATATATTTTAAATTCTGGCGACAGACATTCGCCAAATGCAATGGCTTTTGCGGCGATTACATGTTCCAACGGACCGCCTTGCATGCCCGGAAAAACACCACTGTTCAAGATAGAATCCATCTTGATGAGGTTTCCTTTTGCTGTTTTTCTTCCGAATGGATTTTCAAAATTTTTACCCATCATAATAATGCCACCACGCGGACCGCGCAATGTTTTGTGGGTCGTGGAAGTAACAATATGACAATGTTCCATCGGTGAATTGAGCAATCCCGCCGCAATTAATCCCGCAGGATGTGCAATATCCGCCAACAACAACGCGCCAACTTTGTCTGCAATGGCTCGGAAACGGGCATAATCCCATTCTCTCGCGTATGCACTTGCGCCACAAATGATAAGTTTCGGATTTTCGGCAATGGCAATTGCTTCTACTTTGTCCATATCAATCAAACCCGTTTCAGGTTCTACGCCATAGAACGATGCGTCATACACTTTTCCAGAAAAATTGACTGGCGACCCATGCGAAAGATGCCCACCATGCGCAAGATTAAAACCTAAAATCTTATCACCGGGTTTTAAAATTGCTAAAAATACGGCTGCGTTGGCTTGCGCGCCCGAATGCGGTTGCACGTTTGCATATTCGGCTCCGAACAATTCTTTGAGTCGGTCAATGGCGAGTTGTTCGATTTCGTCCACGACTTCGCAACCACCATAATATCTTTTTCCTGGATAGCCTTCTGCATATTTATTGGTCAAACAACTTCCCATTGCATCAATGACTGCTTGACTGGTAAAATTTTCCGAAGCAATCAACTCAATTCCATGTCTTTGTCTTTCCAATTCTTTTGCAATCAAGGCTTCTACGACCAAATCTCTTTTCATAACGAATGACTTTTATTCAATTTTTAATTGATTTTTATTTATTTTCACATTGCGGTGCAAAGATAAACAAGAATTTATCGTGCCAACAAGAAATGTTTCAGAAAAAAATAATTTTGTATTGGTTTTTATTTTTTCTTTTTAATTTAGTACAAGATGTTTTAAAAAATTATACTTTTGTGGCTATGAAATTTGCCATTATTGATATTGAAACTACTGGGGGGCAAGCCGCCCGCGAGCGGATAACGGAAATTGCCATCGTTGTGCATGATGGGGAAAAGGTGATAGACACGTTTTCGTCGTTGGTGAATCCCGAACGTTCGATTCCTTACAACATCACACAAATTACGGGCATCACGGATTCGATGGTGAAAGATGCGCCTAAATTTTTTGAAATCGCCAAACAAATCGTAGAACTGACGGAAGGTGCCATTTTTGTGGCGCACAATGTTCGTTTTGATTATTCTTTTGTTCAAGAAGAGTTTCGTCGTTTGGGTTTTACGTATATGCGTCGGCAACTCTGCACGGTT
>JBJOPA010000332.1:0-8427 GCA_046051005.1 Bacteroidota bacterium | reverse complement strand
CAATAAAGTCTATACGACTGAAAATATAGAAAAACAGTTTTTTTCGATTGAAAGTAATATTGACAATATCATTACTGGTGCGAACGGAACTAAGATTCGTATCAATAAAAACACATTCGTTGATGGTTTGGGGAAAACAGTCAAAGGAAAGATTGACATTGAATTGAAAGAAGCCTTAAAACCAATTGACATGGTTTTAGGAAATTTAACCACGACCTTTGAAGGAAAACCATTGGAAAGCGGTGGAATGATTTACATTGATGCAAAAATTGGAAACGATAAATTAGAAATCGGAAATAATAAGTCAATTTCAATTGCAGTTAAAACGGATAGTATGCTTCCTAAAATGTCATTATTTGAAGGACGACAAGATTCGACTGGTATTAGATGGAAAAATCCTGTTGCCATTCAAGATAATTTTTCAGATACATCGACAATTTCAATGGGTTCTTTTGAAAGAACTACAAATATTACATATAGTGTTGATGGTTTTATAATCGCACAAGATAGTTTTCCTGAAATTGTAAATTCAGAAGTCAGCAGAATAGCATGGGAAGGTGACGGATTAAAGATTAGCAAAGACTCTGTTTTAAAGATTGATAAATACACAGTCAGATTTTACAAAAATAAAAAACTACAAACATGGAGTGAAGTTTTTAAATATAAGAAAGGAATAAACTCATACGTAGAGGATAGAAAAACAAATTATATTTTCTCAATAAAAAAACTTGGGTGGGCTAATATTGATAGACTTTTGGAAGACCCTCGAACACAAGAAGTTGAGTTAATTACAAAAGTGGAAAATCAAGGGGAATTCAAAGGCGTTTATATTACAATGATAACACCGAAAATGTATTTAGCGGGTTATCAAAAAAAAGACAATAGTTATAGCTTTTCTCATGGAGATGATGAAAAAATGCAATTGCCAATTGGTGAGCGTGTAACAATATTAGCAACAGCGTATAAAAATGATAAGCCATATTTTGCAATGAAGAAATTGACGATAACCAATAAGCAAAATTTGTCACTAAATCTTCTTGAGACAACAACTGAAAATTTGAAAATAGAATTGATGCAAAAAATTTAACAAAAAGTATAACGGTAAAATTAAAATATTTAGAAACGAGTTCAATTAATATCATTTAAGTAATGACGCATCAAGAAATTTTACGAAAAGTCGAGTGGAAAGACTTAAAAAATTTGACAGTCAAAGAAATGCTAATAGAAAATAATTTGACGATTCCTTGGTTTGTAATCTCATTAACGCTTGCTTACTTCGAGCATTACATGCTTGCTTTACCTTTTTCAGGTTTTTTCTTTCTGACAGGTCTAAGACAAGTTCATAATGGGTTTCATAATTCACTTGGAACAAATAAATTTTTGACTTGGCTTTCTCTCTTTATCAATAGTATTTTGATGATGGTTTCTATTCATGCAGTCAAATTTAACCATATTAGACATCATAAATATTGTTTGACAGAGGAAGATTATGAAGGGAAATCGGCGAACATGACTTGGTATGGTGCAATTTTGTACGGACCAATTCATATATTTCTGATTCATAAAATAACCCTTCAACTTGGAAACAAATACTACAGAAAGAATGTAATTTTAGAACTTTTTTCTATAACGCTTTTTGCTGCTATTGTTTTCTATTTCAAAATTATTTTTTTGATTTACCATATTATTATAATGATAATAGGCGAGTTTCTAATGGCATTTTTTGCTGTATGGACCGTACATCACGACACACATGACAATCCTGAAATGGCGAGGACACAGAGGACAGGCTGGAAAAATAAAATAACGTTTAGCATGTTTTATCATTTAGAACATCATCTATTTCCCGCTGTACCAACAATCAAACTGCCCGAATTAGCCAGAAGAATTGACGAAGCAATACCAGAAATGGATAAAAAGCAAACATTTTGAATGCTGATATTAGTAAATGTTTTGTCTATGAATGGATAAAAAATTGTGAAATTAATAAAAATACTGGGGGGTAACAAAACTGAATTTTTAAAGTAAGCTAAATTCGATTTTGACAGAAAAATGTAGAATTACGTGTTGAAGAACGCCCCCCCCCAGTATAAACCGCCTAAACACATGCTTTTTAGGCGGTTTATAAAAAATTCTGAAAACAAAATAGTTTTTTCTAGAAAGTATTTATCTTTGTGAGAGAAATAGAAATTCCGTTGAACATAAAGTTTGGCGGAATTTTTTTTTAACTAAAACTGAAAAAATGATTGCGTTGATTAAAATTTTGAAACAATAATTCAGATTTTATATAAAAATAGCTGTATTTTTGCATAAAAAACTGGCTTATGAAGTTTGTAGATATAAAAAATGATATTGCCTTTCGGAAAATTTTTGGCAACGATAAGAAAACGGAAGCCTATGCAGATGCCAATCAAAATACTTGGTCGCAAGCTGAATTAGACGCTTACAATTATGCCGCCATGCGAGAACAAGACGACAGAGGTAGAATTGCGATGGCAGAACAAAAAGCGCAACAGAAAGGACACAAAGAAGGAGAAGAGAAAAAAGAAATAGAAGCAGTCATAGGATTTTATAATATTGGTGTTTCTGAAAATCAGATTTCCAATGCATTAAAAATACCAATTGAAAAGGTTAAACAAATCATTGAAAATCATAAAAATAAAGATTTATATTAAAAATACAACAAATAAAGACAAATCTCAACCGCTTTGCTTGCAAGCTATCAATTTTAGACAAAAATGCTCCCCCCCCAGTATATCCCGACCTTTTTTGGATTTTTTCTAAATAAACCGAATAAAACTAACGCTTGTTAGTTTTATTCGGAAAAAAAATGTATTTTTGCACTCGGATTTAGGGAAAATGCCAGATTATAAAATTGAATCTTTTTCAGAATGTCACAATTCCATACATTAAAAATCAGCAACATCCGCCGCGAAACGGTGGATTGCATTTCGATTGCCTTTCATGTGCCAACCGATTTGACCGCTGTTTTTGATTTTCAATCGGGACAATATCTCACCTTGCGCGCACACGTGGGCGACGAGGAATTGCGACGTTCCTACTCTATTTGCAGCAGCCCCGTCGAAAATGAATTGCGAATTGCCGTAAAAAAAGTAGAAGAAGGCAAATTTTCGACTTTCGCAAATCAACAATTGCGCGCAGGCGACAGCCTCGACGTGATGCCGCCAATGGGAAATTTCAAACTCCCAAACAATGCCGTCAATGGACAACATTATGTTTTTTTTGCAGCAGGAAGCGGCATCACGCCCATTCTTTCCATGCTAAAAACGATTTTGAAAACCCAACCGTCAAGCCGTTGTACGCTCATTTACGGAAATCAAAACGCCGCAAATGTTATTTTTAGAGAAGAAATTGAAGGTTTAAAAAATAAAAATCTAGGACGACTTTCCATTTTTCACGTCATCAGTCGAGAAAGAAGTGACACCGAACTCGGCACAGGTCGCATTGATGCCGATAAAATGCTACAATTTTTTGAAAAAATGCCCGATATACTGGGGGGGGCGCATTTTTTCATTTGCGGACCTTACGAAATGACCGAAACCGTCCGAAAAATGCTTTCCGAAAAAAATATCGAGCCGCATAAAATTCATTTTGAACTTTTCGGCGCACCAAATGTTAAAGGATTCAAAAAGAAAAAAATTATTAATGACAATGAAGACGGAACCAAAAAGCGCGTCTCCATTCAAATTGATGGCTTGGTTTTCGACGTTTTTGTCCCCGAAGGTGTCAATATTTTAGACGCGGCGCAAGCCAAAGGAGCCGATTTGCCATTTGCCTGCAAAGGCGGCGTTTGTTGCACTTGCCGCGCAAAACTCACCGCAGGAACGATGGAAATGGACGTAAATTATGCCCTCACCGAAGAAGAAACCGATGCAGGTTTTATCCTAACTTGCCAAGCCGTGCCGACTTCCGACCATTGTTTTGTGAATTTTGATGAAAAATAAAACTCTTTTTATATAAAAATTTAATTATGGATAAAATCATTGATTTAGAAGCCCGATTCGATGCGAAAGTTGCCGCCGAAGGCAAAATCGAACCCAAAGATTGGATGCCCGAAGCCTATCGAAAAACATTGATTCGCCAAATTTCGCAACATGCGCATTCCGAAATTATCGGCATGCAGCCCGAAGGAAATTGGATTACCCGCGCCCCAAGTCTCCGCCGAAAAGCAACTTTGCTTGCAAAAGTGCAAGACGAAGCGGGTCATGGTTTGTATTTGTACGCCGCCGCCGAAACGTTGGGCATCACGCGAGATCAATTGTTTGCCGATTTGTTGTCGGGAAAAGCAAAATATAGTTCAATTTTTAATTATCCAACGCTTTCGTGGGCAGATATTGGAGCCGTCGGTTGGCTCGTTGACGGAGCGGCAATTATGAACCAAGTCATGTTGTGTCGCGCCAGCTACGCGCCTTACGCACGTGCATTGGTTCGGATTTGTAAAGAAGAAAGTTTTCACCATCGTCAAGGTTTTGAAATCATGATGACCCTCGCGCACGGCACGCCCGCGCAACGGGAAATGGCGCAAAACGCCATGAATCGTTGGTGGAAACCCGCTTTGATGATGTTCGGACCGCCCGACGACAATTCTCCAAATTCGGCGCAATCTACAAAATGGAAAATTAAAAGAGAAAGCAACGACCAATTGCGCCAACGTTTTGCAGATTCCGCCTTTGAACAAGCCAAATTTTTGAATTTGAGCTTCCCCGATGCCGTTTGGGACGAAAAAAACAATCGTTGCGATTTTGGAAACCTCGATTGGGACGAATTTTTCAACGTCATCAAAGGAAACGGAATGTGTAATCGCCAACGCCTCGAACACGCCAACAAAGCGTGGAACGAAGGCGCATGGGTGAGACAAGCCGCCATCGCACACGCCGAAAAAGTAAAACAGCGAAAAGAAAATGCCGAAAAAGTGGCATAAAAATCTAAAAAATACTACCCCCCAGTATATTTCTCCAAAAAGAGGAAATAAAGCATTTTCAAGATAAAAAAAAGCCTCGTGCGTGTGCGCGAGGCTTTTTGTATGTTAATGCTATATTTTTTTAGAAATTTTTTATAAAATTTATTCGTGAAAAAGCGCGGAAATCGAGCGATGTTCATGCGTATTGCGAATGGCACGCGAAAACAAACGCGCCGTCGAAAGCACTTTTATTTTTGGCGAGGTGCGCGGCATCGGCATGGTGTCGCAAACAATCAATTCCGTCAACACCGAATTTTCGATATTTTCGTAGGCTTTTCCCGACAAAACGGGGTGCGTACAGAGGGCGCGAACACTTTTTGCGCCGTTTTCCATCATCAATTCGGCGGCTTTGCAAAGCGTTCCGCCAGTGTCAATGAGGTCATCAACCAACACCACATCAAAACCTTCAACGTCGCCAATGACTTGCATGGAAGCAATTTCGTTGGCTTTTTTTCGATATTTTGAACACGTCACAAAGTCGCGTTCAAACAATCGAGCAAAATTTCGAGCGCGTTTCACGCCGCCCAAATCGGGCGAAGCAAAAATGGCATTTGACATGTCCAATGTGCGCAAATATTCTGCAAAAATGGGTTCGCTGCGCAAATGGTCAACGGGAATATTAAAAAAACCTTGCAATTGGTCGGCGTGCAAATCCATTGTCATCAACCGATTTACGCCTGCCGCTTGGAGCATATCGGCAATCAATTTTGCCGAAATCGGCACGCGAGGTTTGTCTTTTCGGTCTTGTCGCGCATATCCGAAATACGGAATTACCGCCGTGATGTAGCCCGCCGAAGCGCGTTTGGCGGCATCAACGAGCAACAAAAGTTCCATCAAATTATCGCTCGGCGCATTTGTGGATTGTACAAAAAAAGTGTAAGAACCACGTACAATTTCGTTGATGACAGGCTGCATTTCGCCGTCCGAAAAACGATTGATGGAAACGTTGCCCAACTCAATGCCATATTCTTCGGCAATGCGGGTGGAAAGGTCGCGCGTGTTTTCTCCTGAAAATATTTTTACATTCATAATTTGTTGACAATGAATAAATTAATTGATTTTTTTTAGAAAAATCTTTGCCATTTTTAGAAATTTCGACACAAAGTTACATTTTAAAACGCATTTTCAAAAAACTATCCATTATTATTATCATTTTTCAAAAACGACCCACCAAAACTATTAAATTCTGCATCTTAATATACGATTCTTTTTTTTTCTTTAATGATTTTAAAATTAAGACAAAAAATTTGAGAAAATGTTACTTTTGTGACAAATTTTAGCCAAAAAATTGGCTTTCCTCCTCCCTTCGGGGGGATTGAAGGGGGATTATACTGGGGGGGGCTATTTTTAACCTTTTTTTTACCTAAAAAAAATTTTACAATGGAAAATTCAGAAGTCAAGATGCGCGGTGAGAAAATTAAGAAATTTACCATCGTTGCCATGCGTTCAGTTGCGGCGTTGATTATCACCGCAATTGGCATTTTTTTTATCATTTATAAAAATAGTTTTGGCGAATATGAGCCGCATTTGATTCAAATTTTTGGCATCGGCTGCATCGTGTATGGTGCGTTTAGAATGTGGCGCGCTTACAACGATTATCAAGCACCCATCGAAGAAGACGAAGAATAAAATAGGGAAATCAGTTAAAAAAGAATCGTTTTCAAAATAAAAATTTACAAAAAATGACTTTAAGAAATAAAATTTTGACTGTCGGCACTACCCTACTCTTGGGCATCGGTTTGTCAAATTGTTGGAACAAAACGCCTGAAAAAGAAGTGGATACGGCGCGTTCAGGCACCACCAATATCGGTTGCGACGAAACGTTGAAACCCATTGTGGAAGTCGAAGCCGCCATTTTTCAAAGCCTTTTTCCGCAAACGAAAATAAATATTATTTACAGTTCAGAGTCGCAAGCCATTTATAATTTGATGAAAGATAGCGTTGACGCTATTTTTGTTGGCAGAAATCTTGACACCAGCGAAGCCAGTTATTTCAAACGTCAAGAATTGTCGCCGCAACAAAATCATATTTGTACCGATGCGATTGCCTTTGTCGTGCATCCGTCCAATCGCGACACCAATATTACGTATGAAAAAATGATGAAAATTTTGCGCGGCGAAATCACCACATGGTCGCAAGTCGGCGGCGGCGCAGCGGGCAACATCAACATCGTTTTTGACCAAGCCAATTCGGGAACTGTCGCGACGGTGTTGCGAAAAATTGGGAAAAATACCTTGCCCGCGACTGCATCGGGCGCAAAATCGAACACCGAAGCCATCGAATATGTCGCCCAAAACCCTAATGCGATTGGGATTGTGGGTTGGTCGTGGTTGTCAGACACCGACGACCATTTGACACAAGACTATTTCAAAAAAATAAAAGTTGTCGGTTTGACGCGCCCCGTTGATTCTTTGGGCGGTAAAGCAGCCGTTTTTGCAAAACCTTTTGCCGAAAATTTGGCGCATCGTTTCTATCCGTTCGACCGCGATGTTTTTGTCATCGTGCGCGAGCGACGCATGGGTTTGGCGGCAGGTTTTTCTAATTTTGTGTATAGCGACAACGGGCAGCGCGTGATTAGCAAAGCAGGTTTGTTGCCCGCCAATGCGCCGAGTCGAGAGATTCAAATCAAGAAAGTTCCGCCGATTCGCGTCACGCAGTAATTGATTTGTTAAAGTTTTGCAAGATTTTATTTTTTCAACAATTAGAGAAAATGAATAACGTTTTTATATTTGCAACTTTTTTCCAAAACCATGTTGAAAAATGGAGAATTGGGGAGAAAAAAATTTTAACTAAAATTTAACGAAGTGTAACGCTCCAATTGCGTATCTCGAAAAGTGGTTTTGCGTCTATATTACAAATGATTTTTAAAAAAGATGCCCCCCCCAGTATCCGACGATAAAAAATCAGTTTTTTAGAATATTAAAGAAAAAAAATAGCCTTACGTTTTATAATAAACGTTCACGACTAACAAAAGTATTTTTGAAATTAAAAATCATATTAAAAAAAAGTCAAAAACAGTAAAAGTATGTTGAACAACTTGAAAAACCTCAAAAAAATTAGTTTTGCAGCCTTCGCCGTTTTCACAACCGCAAGTGCATTTGGGCAAAACAGCATCGAAGACGGCAAAGTTTGGTTGAGTGAAAAAGAGGATACCGCCAAAGCCGTTGCCATTTTCAAACAAGTTGCGATAGCAAGTCCGAAAGACGGTCAAGCTGCGTTTTGGCTGGGTCAAGTGGCTTACGCGCAAGGCAACATGGGCGAGGCAAAAACGCAATACGACAAAGCCGCGCTTGCAGAAACCAATGCGCATTTGGGTTTGTTGGGTCAAGGCAAATTGGCTTTGGACGCAAAAGACACCAAAAATGCAGAAAAATTGTTTGAACGCGCCAAAAGTCGCTCAAAAACAAAGGCGTATAAAGAAGGTCACCCTGACGCAGCGATGCTCG
>JBJOPA010000331.1:0-15599 GCA_046051005.1 Bacteroidota bacterium | reverse complement strand
CGCCGTCGCAACATGCGTAGGGGCTACACTTTGGGTCGAAACGTCGCCCGTTGAAAATGCTTTGTAAGGGAAAGATACAAATGCGTCCATGTTCGCAATCGCGGGTACGCTTCTCGTGCCGTTTACATAACAAGCCGTTCCGATATATGGATTGTCGGTTTGACAATAGTTGTCAGGAAAGTTGAATGCCGCATTGACGTTGCAAGAACCCGCCGCCGCAAACTGAATCGTCGAACCCGTCACACCGTCACTACCCGGTTTCAAGAAGTTGTCAGTCGTCCGAAATTCTAAACGATATTGTTGACCCGCCGTCAAGCCCGTCAACTTATACCAACCACTTTCCGCACTGATTGCCGTTGCCACCAATGTATTCGCCGTGTTATAAGCTGAAACAGTTGTGCCTATTACGCCCAATTCTTTTGCTTCTCGCGTGCCATTGGCATTAAAATCTTGATAGACATAACCCCCTATTTCCGTCGTCGCACAAGTAGGAAATGCCGTTGAACCTACGGTTACAACCGTCGTTGTGCTGCAAGTGACCAACCAACCCGCATCGCGAACCACCATCACCAACGAGTAGTTTCCAGGCACCAAGCCATAAGCAAAACGAGTGGCATTGCTAAAATTCCAATCGTTTGCCAACATGATGGCAGAACCATCAGGGTTTACCAATTTCAGTTCCACGATAGTACCCGTGATGCCCGTCACCGTAATCACGCCGTCGGCAGCAAATGGGTGCGAAGTATTCGTGACCGTATAAGCCATACCGCACGGACCAGGCGGAGGTGCTGCCCACGACATCGTCGCCGACAACAAAAATAGGAATATCGTTTGCAAAAAACGATGCGTATAGGTATTTTTTCTCAACATGTCAGCCTGCGTGATGTGTTCTCGAACTAATTTTTGAACAATCGTTTTGTGTTTGATAACTTTGCATGGGAATTTTTTATATTTCATGAAATTAATTTAAAAAGTATTTGAAACGAAAGAGAAAAGACGAAAATATCAAAACTTTAAAATTTCATTTTTGACTTTCGATTTTTTACTATCTAATTACATCTTATCAAAAAATAATGCCATTTTAATCAAAAAATAGCCCCCCCCCAGTATATTTTGCCTTTTTAAAAAAATTAATACGTAATCGGGCAAGCGCGGGCGGGTAATGGTCTGATTTGAATGAACGTACTGCCTGATGTCACCGTTCCGCAACCCGAAGACGCACAATTGTACACCAATCTAAAATAAGTACTTGCCGTCAACACGGGTGTTACATACGTCGAACTGGTTGCCGTTGCAATCGCCGTCCAAGTTGCATTGTCGGGCGAAGATTGCCATTGAAAACCGCAACCAACGCCGCCCGTTGTCGTCGCCGTCAAAATTGCCGAACCTGGTCCACAAAAAACATTCGTATTTGCCGAAACGGTCACAGCTGCCGCAGGCTTCACGGTCACATCAACAGGCGAACCATAAATGGTCCCACAATTATTAGTTCCCGAAAAAGTCATTAAAACCCGATAAGTTTTTGTAGCCGTCAAAGCAGGTGTCGTGTAATTGGCACTCGTTGCGCCTGCAATATTTTCCCACCAACCGCCAGGTATATTCGGCGTTTGCCATTGATATAATTTAGAACCAATGCCACCCGCATAAATAGGTTGTAACACAGCCGTTCCACCCGAACAAATATTGTAAGGACCAGCCAACAAAACCGTCGGATTGGCAGTTGCAAAATCAATTAAAACAGAACCCGAATACAAATAAGGCGCACAAAGCGAACGCCGAACGCCGCGACGAAAATAACCACGCGACAACATACTGGGGGGGTCATAACTTTGC
This sequence comes from Bacteroidota bacterium, assembly GCA_046051005.1. Taxonomy (GTDB): domain Bacteria; phylum Bacteroidota; class Bacteroidia; order Chitinophagales; family Saprospiraceae; genus JAAFJT01. Next base: position 13,766 of record JBJOPA010000331.1, on the reverse strand, counting down.
GCCGTTGCGCCTGCAATGTCCGTCCAAGTGGCATTGTCGCTGCTGCGTTGCCACTGATATTCAAACGAACCCGAACCGCCCGTAGGCGCGCCCGTTTCCGTCAACGTCGCAGGGTCGAAAGGAGAAGAACACGCATTTTGAGGGCTGCCAATCGTGCCTGCCGTCGTCACATTGGAACAAGTCGGCGGACAAAGTAAATTGGTATTGCCAAAAATGAAATTATGAGATTCGCCGTTGCCCGACAAACCTTTCACCGCCAAAGTGCCGTCAATGTGCGAATTGCTAAAACTCATGGCGGCAAAAGGCGCAATCATCGAACCTTTAATGCCGAAGCCATTTACCGTTACAGAAGTCGCTTGGTATAAATTCCAGACAATTTTAGTTGGCGACGGATACGTGTTAATGCCAAAATTCGTAAACGTCATACTCGTGCCGCTTACGTTGATGAGGATTGATGCCGCATTGTTTCCGTTCAAAATATTCAAACCGTTACAAGCATTGATGTTCGCCGCCGTGATGTTGAACCGAACTTGACCCGATGAGTTTTGACAATTTAAGTCTATCGCGCCCCAAGGCTGCACCGTCACCGTGCCGTTTTGGTTGCCCAAAGTTCCCCAATACGTGGAGCGGGTTTCGAGTTCGGATTTCACCGTTGCAAACGAAACTGGCAACGTCGTGTAGGCTGTTTTCGTGCCGTTGGGCGTGCTGAACGTGCCAGAAATGCTGCCCGTTGCTTTGGCATTGCCCCAATTGACCGTACCGTTGCTGAACGACAAATTGCCATTCACCAACAACACATCGCCTTGACCAGACGTGTAAGTCGTGCCAAAACCGTAGGTCGTCAGCGTTACATTGCTGCCAAACAACGCCTTTCCCTGTACGTCGGCACCTGGATTGATGGTCACCGCGTCGAATACCACGAGGTTAAATTGATTTGCCGTTCCCAAATTGCACTGCCCATGCGTCGTGCGCACGAGGCAAAACAATAAAGAGAAAACAAATACAACTTTTTTATCAAAAATATTCATAAAATTTATTCGTCTTTTCATAATGTCTAATCCGTTCAACCCAAAAAATATGTTCAGATACTGGGGGGGGAGATAAAAGTGAATATAACAACTCAATAATATATAAAACCTATAAAAATAAATAAGTTCACTTGGTAATTAGGCGTTTTTTTCCCAATGCAATACAGCCGCAATCAAAAGATGGCTGTTGAAAAATATGTTCGTGAATAATGACTTTTATGTATGCGTGGGCATAGATGATGTGCGTGGAGTAAAATTTTACGTTCTCACATTAACCGTTACTGGGTATGTGTCAGATTATTAAATTACAAAATTCAGTCCAATTTGTCTTGATTTGAGACCCAACAATGCCAATAAAATCTCGTTTTGTGTTTATAACAACTCCTTTTGTGACACGTTGAAAAGTCATAAAAAATAGAAAAAAAATCGTAATGGCTTGATTTTCAAAATGTTCTCAAAAAAATTTATCTGTTTTTGTAATTTATCTTTTAAAAAAATATAATTATAAAAAATATATTGTAAAATTTTAACCCAAAAAGATTACGACCAAAAAAAAACGGGCAATGACCCGAAAGTCATTGCCCGAAAGCTGAAAAACTTATTGTTTAACCATCAAAATTTAGCCACAAAGCACGAGCCTCGTCACCAAAAACAGTTGGACTAAAAAACAAGCAAAAAGTTAAATTTTTTAAAAAAAAAATGCCCCCCCCCAGTATAAACGCCCATTTTGAGCAATTTCTGACCTTAAAAAGGCGTTCCGATGGCAAAATTTATTAGAAAATCTTGATTGTATTTCCAAGATTGGAACAAATTGGGTCGCCAATAATCGCCCGTGTCGCTCGCATAAGGATTGCGCACCCGATACGCGACATCAACTCGAATGATGGCATACGAAGCATCAATCCGAAGCCCCGTTCCTACGCCTACGGCAATTTGTTTCCAAAAATCAGCCGAAATTTCACCTTTCGGACGTTTTGCATCGGCGTTTAACAACCAAACATTGCCCGCATCAACAAACAATGCGCTCTGAAAACGCCACCAAATCGGAAAACGCCATTCGCCCGACATCTCCAATTTTACGTTGCCCGTTTGGTAGCGCGTGCTACTCGCCCCTGCCGTCGCGTCGAAATAGCCGCCCACGCCCAACTCCCGAATGTTCCACGCCCGAATGCCGTTCGGTCCGCCGACAAAAAATTGTTTCAAATACGGCACACCCGTTTCGCCAAACGGAATCGCAACGCCCGATGAAACCCGAAACGCCAATTCATTTTTATTTTCAAAACGCCTTGTTTTGCGAAATTCAATTTCGGTTTTAATGAATTTCGAGAAATCAATATTCCCCAATTTCCAATCTTGGTCTCTTGCGAATATTTGATTCAAAAAAGCAATTTCTCCACCCGATTGCTCAATGCTGAGGTTCAAATATTTTTTTTCGCCCGATGCGTCGAACACTTCTGGCGGCGTGGCGTTGCTGTAATTTAAGGATTTAAACAAAAAACCAGTCGTCAATTGATTGCTTGAAAACAATTGTAACAACAACTGATTGCCTTGAAAACGGTCTAAAAACTGAGACGTTGCGGTCGGAAAATACAAATCTGCACCCATCGGCGCAAAGGTGTAGCGGGTTTGTAGCGACGGTTTCCAATTGAACCGATACGACAAATCGAAGGAACGAATCGTAAAATCACCCGTCCGCCGTTCATACGAAAATCCACTCCCCAAATTTGACGTAGCATTTTCTTTAATTTTGGCATAAGCCGCCCCCCCCAGTATCCCGACGGTTTTGTAGGCTTTTAGGAGACCAATGTCCAAAAGTCGGGGGAACGTGATGCCCGCGTTGGTGCGAAAGGTGTACCACGCGCTGTCCACTTTCAGATTTACGTCCACGCCGCCCGAAATTCCGAGCGTAAATTTTTCGGCGCGGCGCAGCAAATTTCGGTGCGTAAAATTCAAATCCGCCGCTACCCCAATCCGATTGGGATTTTGCGGATTCGCTACGCTTGTGTAATTAAATTCCGCACCGCCCTCAAAACCCATTTTCTTTTGCTTAATCAATTGGATTTCAAAGTCAATTTTATCGCCTTCACATTCGTCAACATTATTATAAACTCTAATAAATTTAAAAATTCCAAGCGACGAAAGGCGTTGCGAAGTGCGTTCTAAATCCGAACGCCGATAGAAAGAATCAGGAAAAAGTTGAATTTGTTCTACCAAACTTTGCGGACGCATGACGTGTTTGTTGTCGCGGGTGATGACGTGCAATTTGCCATCGTAAAACGTAGAATCGAAATACGCCGTATATTCATAACTGGGGTCAAAATTAGGTTTTATCTTAATTTCTCCCACCCGAAACCGCGCATGTCGCGCCGTATTGGGCGACAAAATGGTCAACGTGGCGTTCACTTTTCGCCGTTCGCCGCCCTTCGCGGTCGTGTAACTTGCACGCTCCACATCGGACGTGTCACTTTCGAGCGGCGCAATAAAATTTTGAGCAAAACGGGCATAACCCAAGTTTTGAAACTCATTGGTTAAACGATTTTTTTCAGAATTGAAAATTTCTACGTCAACCGCCGTACCTTTGCGCAGCAATGTTTCTTTTGCCACATCATTGAGCAACAATTGCAACGTCGGGTCGGAAGGGCAACGAAAAAAAACGGTGTCGAAAACGTATAAAATATTGGGTTCGACGATGTAAGTCACTTCGGCGCGGTTATTTTTGCGAAAAAGTTTGTCGTACGTCACTTTTGGATATAAAAAACCGTGATTTTGAAGATACGAAACCATGTTTTTTGCCGTAGTTGATGCCAAACTGTCGTCAAAAATCGCAGGCGGCAACACGTTTACTTGCAATTGACCTTCGGCTTTTTGTCGAAAATATTTGTTTACTCTCGCCGCAGTGGTCGCTTTTTGCTTGGTCAAAGTTGCCAAATTGAGCATCAATTGGGCTTTGGGATAATCTTTCAAACCTTTGATGACAATTTTGTTTTGCGAAACATAATATTCGTCTTTCGTCAAATGCCGACTCACATTGCTGCAACTCGCGAGCGCAGCCATCAACAAAATCATCAAAAATCGCTCAAAAGCGGTCGTTCTATTTAACATAAAATTTATTTCAAAAAATGCTTTCAAAAGCTAAAATTCAGTTTATACGCGCTTTACAGCTCAAAAAGTTTCGGTCACAATACCAACGTTTTGTGGTCGAAGGCGATAAAATGGTGCGCGAATGTCTCGAAAACGAATCGAACGGCAAAAATACGGCAATTGAAGCTATTTTTGCTACCCAAGACTGGTTCGACCGTCATAAAGTTTTCTTAAAAAATTTGAACACCGATTGGGAAAACCGCGCCGAACTGGTTTCGGAAAAAGAATTGGGGCAAATTTCGGGGCTTCAAACCCCAAATTGCGCCGTTGCGGTCGTTCAAATGCCCCCCCCCCAGTATCCAACCGATTTGGAAGGCTTTGCGCTGTTTTTAGACAACATTCAAGACCCTGGAAACGTCGGAACCATTTTGCGGACGGCGGATTGGTTTGGCATTTCCACCGTTTTTTTGTCGCCCACTTGCGCCGATGTTTGGTCGCCCAAAGTCGTGCAAGCCACGATGGGCGCGTTTTTGCGCGTCAACACCCACGAAATAACATTTCAAGAATTGCAAAAACAGTTCCCAAATATTCCAAAAATCGGTACGATACTGGGGGGGGGCAATATTTTTAATGCCGAACTCCCTAAACATGGAATTATCGTGATGGGCAACGAATCGAAAGGAATTGGCGATGAAATTACGGAAAAATTAGATTTCAAATTTGAAATCGCTGGAAACGGAAACGCCGAAAGCCTAAACGTCAGCGTCGCAACGGGCATCATTTGCGCATTGCTGACCAATCAAAAATAAATTAAATTCCAGAAAAAAAATTATGAATAAAGCGGCACTTTTGGCGCAAATTCGCTCGAAAAAATCTTATTTGTGCGTCGGTTTGGATACCGATTTAGAAAAAATTCCGACACATTTACTAAAATCCGAAGACCCAATTTTTGAATTTAATCGTCAAATTATTGATGCCACGCACCCATTTTGCGTTGCCTACAAACCGAATTTGGCGTTTTACGAGTCGCAAGGTGTTGCGGGTTGGCAAAGTTTGGAAAAAACGGTGCAATATATCCGTCAAATAGACAAAAATTTGTTCACCATTGCCGATGCGAAACGCGGCGACATCGGCAACACGTCCGCCATGTACGCCAAAGCTTTTTTTGAACGCATGAATTTCGACAGCGTCACCGTCGCGCCGTACATGGGCGCAGATTCGGTGAAACCTTTCTTGAATTTTGATGAAAAATGGGTCATTTTACTGGCGTTGACTTCCAACGAAGGCGCAAAAGATTTCCAAATGACACATAATTTGTATAAAAAAGTCATCAAAACTGCCAAAACTTGGGCAACTGCTGACCAAATGATGTTCGTCGTGGGCGCAACGAGAGCCGAAAAAATTGCCGAAATTCGCGCCCTCGCGCCCGAACATTTTTTCTTGGTGCCGGGCGTTGGCGCGCAAGGTGGCGATTTGGCGGCAATTTCCGAACACGGCATGAACGACGAATGCGGCTTGTTGGTCAACTCGTCCAGAGAAATTATTTACGCATCAAACCAAACCGATTTTGCCGAAAAAGCACGCCAAAAAGCACAACAACTCCAAGCACAAATGAAAATTTTATTAGAAAAAAAATGGAAAATGTAATTTAAATTCATCTTTTTTTACATGAAAAAGCATTTGATATTATTTTTTGCATTGCTGCAAACGACCGTCATTTTTGCCCAACGACCAATGGCGGTCATTTGGGAAAATAGCACAACATGGCGTTTTATTGACACCGAAGGGCGCGACTTGTTCAAAACGGCGGCGGATTGGGGCATCGAAAGCCCGACAATGTGCTACGCAAATGGCTTTTTTTGCGTTTCCAAACCCAATTTAGAAGGGCAACAAAGCGATATTTTGTTGAATGAAAAAGGCGAAATTGCTTGGAATCCGAATTTTGATTTTAATGTCAAAATAATGACTCCGCCTGATGAATTGGGCTACTTATTGGTCGAAAATAGAAAAAATCACAAATGTTTTATCACCAATTTCGACCATAAAATCCTTTCGCCGATGGAGGCGGGATTGGAATATTTGGGCAAAGGCGTAGTCGTTTATCCAGATTGGCAAGCAAAAACAGAAGTAAATTTGCTTTTTAACATCATCAGCCAACGAATTATTCGGCGGTTGTCGGGCATTACAGTTTTGCAGGCAAGCGAAGACCGCATCGCAGTCATGGAAGAAGACGAAGACGGCGAAAAAGTGGGTTTCATAGATTTTGAAGGCAATTATATTATTCCAATAAAATATGAAAGTTTAGGAGATATTTTGGAACTCAAATATGAAAACAAGCGCGTATATTTGACGAAAAAAGAAACCGTTTATGGATTCAATACGGTGGGAAAAGCGACGTTTTCGATGCGCGGAGACAACGATGTTTTGATGGCGGGACACGGTTTTGCAAAAGTCGGACTCGAAAGTGGCGGCATGTTGATGTACGATTTGAACGGTTCGCCCCTACACGCGATGCCGTTTGACGACATCGGCGACGTGAATGCCGCAGGTTGTTTCTATTTCAAACGTGGAAAAAATATGGGAATTATGAATATTCGAGGCGATATTTTGTTAGAATCGGACAAATATGTGAGCGGAGAAAATTCAGAAATGCACATTTTTTTGAAAAATTCGAGCGGTATTTTTGATGTTTTTGATAAAAATGGGGCGAAAGTAAATCAAATTGAGGCGGAATGGATTGGAAAACCTGAATTTGGGAAAGTCATTTTTGCCAATAAAACGCAGCAAAAAGGGGTTTTGAAGGACGATGGAACCCCGATTTTGCCTGCGATACTGGGGGGGGAGCTAATTTTGGGTGAAAACTATTTTGTCAATGTTATTGCCGTCAATTCGCGCACAAAAAAATATGTTTTTTACAACGACAATGGACAAAAAGTATTGGACGATGCAGAAAAAAGATTTAATACGCAATTGATTGTTCCAATTTTGAATCAAGAACAATTTATAAAATAATAATTGTTTACAATAATGTTGTTGAAAAAAACTTTTCCATTGAACAATTGTTTCTGATGGAGAAGTTTTTTTTTAAGATTCCAAATAAAAACATAATAAAACATATAAAAAAATAGTTTTTATAGCGAAAAAATGCTTTCATATTGTTAACATTTAAAATGTGGCATAATAATTTCTTACATAAACACGGCTTGTCATTTGCGGTTTTATGTCACAAATTTCGACCAAATTATATTTGCCGTGCAAAGCGATTTTTTCTTTGAAATGCAAATTTTGTTTTAAAAATACCCAAATTTTGGTATTTTATTGTATTTTAAGTTCTTTTTGAAGGCATAAAAATGGAAAAAAATAAAATAATTTTCTACCTTTTTTTTTGTATTTTTCTCTTTTTTTTGTCGTTAAGGTTTTGTTAATCGTCACAATTGTGTATTTTTGCAATTACTTTTACGTCTAAAATTGGAGTGGTTTTTGAAAAGTAAGGAGAGAGTTGGCTCCACGAAAAAACCGCCGTTTTGAAATCAGTCAAATGTTTTAATTTTATTTAAAAACCAGAAAAAAGTTTCAATTTATGTTCACATCTTTTAACAACCAGTTTTCACAGCAACAAACTTTGTTGGCAACCACCAATCGCGGAGGCGGCAATGGCGGCAATTCCAACGACGGCAGCTACATTTGGGTAGTTTGACCATAACCAATTTGAAGATATATTACCAAAGAGAATAAAAAATTTAGTCGAAAAGACGCTTCATGTTCAATACGTGGCGCGTCTTTTTGCGTTTTAGGATTTCAAAATAAAATTAATAAAATATAAAAAAGTCGTCTCACACATGCGAGACGACTTTTTTAGGTCGAAATACTGGGGGGGGCATATTTTTCAAAAAAATGGGCAATTATTCTGCAATTTTCATTGCATTTTCGTTTTGCCAAAGCCCTTGTTGCGGATACGCGCCGATGACGCTGAGGGCGTTCATGGCATCTTGCACCGTTTTTTTATCTTCGCTATACGTCACGCCGTACCATTGGTCGCGGCTGGTCATGACTTTGAGTTCCATTTTTTGCGCTTCGATGAGGGCGTTTGGAATCAATGGGATATAAAATTCAGCCGTTGGTTTTTCGGCATTTTCTTTTACAAAATTGACGAACATTTTGCGCGTCACTTCAAAAATGCTGGGGTGAAAACACCAAAAATTCATGGAAACTACGCATTCTTCGTCCAATTTTGTGGTCGTTTCGCCTTCGTGGAAATACACATTCCCGTCGGTTTCGCTTCTTGCAATTTGGGTGCGCTCGGTCACGGTGGTCAACATGCCGCGTTCGTTTACGTTGCAAACACCGCGTGAAACCGAGCCGTTTTCGGACAACGTATTTTTGAGCCAATAGCCCACCATTCCGTATTTTTTAGGCGAAGCCGAGCCGCTCAAAAACACCGCCGCTTGTCGAAACGCATCGAAACCGTAGAAATCATCGGCATTGACGACCAAAAACGGTTCTTTCACGAGGTCGCGTGCGACGAGCATGGCGTGACCCGTTCCCCAAGGCTTTTTGCGTTCTGGGAATTTTTCGATGCCTTCTACGGGCGAGTCAAATTCTTGAAAAGCGTATTCAATTTTGATTTTTTGGTCAAATTTGCCTGCAAATTTTTCTTTAAAATCGGTTTCGATGCTTTTTCTGATAACAATTACTACTTTTCCGAAACCCGCACGAATGGCATCATATATCGAATATTCGATGATTGCCTCGCCATTCGGACCAATGCTGTCTGCTTGTTTCAACCCACCATAACGGCTGCCCATGCCCGCCGCTAAAATCAAGAGTGTTGGCTTCATGTAAAAAATATTTTTTTAATGTTGATGAAAAAAAACTGTTTTAGGACAACGAACGTACATTCATTTTATAGATTTGGTTTTAGTTTATATAAAGTCAGAGAATTATTTTCATGCGCTTTTCTTTTGTTTAGATTCAGATTCGGGTGCAAAGTTTAAACATATTTCGCAAACTTTTATAAATTTAAAGTTAAAAAAAAGTAAAATTTTTACACCACTCGAAAAGTATAAGCAAAAACAAGCCAATAAGTGACGGCTAAAAAAGGTTTGGTAACAGCTTTTGACATTTTTTTTACATAAATATAAAAAAAAGACGACCAAAACGGTCGTCTATACTGGGGGGTAGCTTTTTGAGCAACAAAAACACGCAATTTAAGGCTGCGATGACATTTTTATTTTTTCAAATATTTCTTTTTCATCTCCTGGAATATATCGGCGTTTATAAAATACAACTTTCCCTGTTTTGTCATAAATAAAAAGCTGCGGCAAGCCATTTAAATTACCCGGCATGACCCATTGAAACTCTCTATTTCGGTCGTGATAGGCTTCAAAATGCCACTTTGCCTCGCGCACACGACGCTGAAAAGCGGGGATATTGTCCGAAAAATCAATCGAAATGGCGACGATTCTAAAATTTGGAACCTCATTTTTCCATGCCTCCATATTTTTTTCAAACGCTTCCATTTCCATGCGACACGGTCCGCAAGTGGTGAGCCAAAATAGCAAAACGGTGGTTGTTTTGCCGTCATTTTGCAACAATTTTGACGAATTCGTGGTGCGTCCTGCGCTGTCTTGCAAGTCAATATCGAACGGAAAAGTCGCTTTTATGGTATGCGGCGGGCGAAAAGTTTCGACATAATAGCCTTGCGGCGAAGTTGAATCCGCCCCATTTCGAGCCGTAGCCAATTGCAAAAAACCGATGCAAAATATTGATAAAAAATAATATTTCATTAGGATAAATTTTTCTCAAAAACACTAAAAAAAGTGGTTTTATACTGGGGGGGTGGCATTTTTTTGCCAAATTGGTAGTTTAAATCCGAAAGTTGTCCAACCATTTTCGCTGGTGACCTCAATGGGTTCTTGGTGCAAATCTAACATTTTTTTGACAATTGCCAAGCCCAATCCTGTGCTGCCCGTATGTTTTTGGCTATCACTTTTTTTAAAGTAGCGGTCAAAAATATGCGGCAAATCTTCTTTTTCAATGCCGATGCCTGTATTTTTGACTTCAATTTTCATTTTTTGAGGGTCGAGATGATCTTTTTCGAGTTTAAAAACAATTTTTCCACCGTCTTGATTGTATCGAATGGCATTGTCAAAAAAGTTTTGCAACACGCGGTTGATGAGCTTCAAATCGGCTTCCACCCAAGCAGTTTCCAAGAGTAATGCCTCGACTTTGATGTTTTTTTCACGTCCGATGAGTTCATATTTGTACAAAACATCTTGCGCTAATTCCGCCATCGGAAAGGGTTGTGTGTTGAGTTTTACTTGATTGGCTTCGAGTTTCGAGAGTTCAAACAAGTCGTCAATGAGGTCGCGCAGGCGCACCGATTCTTTCAACGAAATGCCCAAAAAACGGTCGCGGTCGGCTTCGTTGAGGCTGTCTTTTTTGAGGATTACGGTTTCTAAATAGCCCGACAACGACGAAAGCGGCGTGCGCAAATCATGCGAAATATTGGCAATCATTTCTTTGCGAAGCTTGTCAAGCGAAGCCAATTTTTCATAACTTTTTTCGAGTTCTTGGCTCAATCGGTCTTCGCGCAAGAGCATTCGACGCACCCAAATTGCCAATAAAACGGCAAATGGCAACGCAATTATCAACGCAAGAAAGACATTTTTGAGGGCTTTTGTACGTGCGTTTTGGATAAAAACGTCAAATTTTTCGTCTGCCATCAAGATTGCGACCGTTTTGCCAAACTTGTTTTTGATGGGCGCAAAAGCCGAAAGCCACATGCCAAATTCGTCGCCATACATATTAAGAATGCTGCCTTCATTATACTTATCTAACAAACATTTATGAAAAAAAGCGTACTGATGCCGATAATATGGAGACAAACCCGAAGTAGCCACAAAACAAAATTTGGATTGAATGCTATCAAACACCATCGTGTAGATGTCACTTTTCAGCATGTTGCTTTCCCAATTTTGGCGCAACCAACGATGCAAAAAATCATAGGTGCTATCTTGCCCCAATCGAGAAATATCATCTTTATCCTTATATTTTTCTAACAATATTTCATGCCCTTCCGCTACGCCTGACTGCAACGCCAACGAACGCGCAATGCCTTCGAGTCGCAACAAATAGGCAGTTTCTTCCGATTTTAACTCATTTTTATAAGACCAAACGGTTAAAAACGAAATTATAATTGCAATCCCAAGTAATACAACCGCAAAAATTCGTCGCGCACGTCGCGCATTGGGGCGACTAAATATCTTTTTTTCTGATTCCAAAATTAATACTTTTTATAACTTTCTTTCAAATTTTGAGCCTAAAATTAGGCATCTTTCCACAAAGGAAAATCTTTTTCTTCTCAAATGTATCACAAAATCAAAAAAAGACGAAATGAAAAATAAATAATTCAAAAAAAAACAATTCATGCCCACCCCCCAGTATCCGAACAAAAAAAGTGAAAAAAAATGCCGTTCACACACGTCAATCAACCGTTTCATCATATCTTTGCATTAGAATTCAATTTTTTAATGTTTTGAACGTTGGAAAGCAAAACTTGCATAGAATTTGCAGTTATGGTATTTTAATATAATACTTTTCCAGAATACAACACATTAATTACACAGCATGATTTATCACATGAAAAAATTGGAGCAAAGGAGTAAAAGAAAAAAAATGCCGAAAAATTTTAAATTATTGGTACTATTTCTAGCATTTTCGTTGGCGAGTCAGTTGACTTTTGCCCACAAAAATGCCCAAACCCCAAATGCTCATGCCTTAATTTTGGACAAACGGGTCGCCACCACCATGACCGCCCGACAAATGTACGACGATTCGTCGTGGGCAAAACCAACCGACCGACAACTCATCGAAGGCGAATTGGTCGAAATTATAGGCGAAACCCGCCGAACACATGAAGATAATTCGCAACGTCAAAAATTCAAATGGTATCTCGTCCGCAGCAGCGCAGGGCAAGAAGGCTGGGTCTTTGGCGACAATCTCGCCGTTGCTGTCAACGACGAGGCGGTGACCATGAAAGTGCGCCCATTTCTCAAAAAATTGACCAATCTCAATAGCGGTTTTGAACAAGCCATGTTGTGGGTTGCGCAAGTAGAAGGCAAAGAAAATTTGCAAAAACAAGATTTTTTAAATCCAATTTATCGCGAAACTTATCTTGTAATTACTAATAATTTGGGAAGATGCGCCACCATTTTGATTAGCAGCAGCGAACCTGGTGGGAAAAAAGAGTTGCAAAAATTTGCCCTCACAGACGTAAACGGAAACGGCTCGCCCGAAATTATTATCGAAACATCGTCTTCGTCAAAAAATAGCATGATTGAAAATAGAAATATCGAAATCTATGGTTTTCAAACTGCTATGCTTAAAAAATTATTTGACTATGATTTGACGTTGAGTTTTGATGGCGATTTGCCCTCCCCTGCCCTCTCCAAACATATCGAAATTGAAGGCTCAAAAATTCGGATTGCCTACGTAGATTTTGTGCCAACTGACCATTATTCGCTCAAATTGCCCACCGATTCAAAAGGTTCGGTCATGGAAAGATGCCTCGAATATGTTACGTTTAGTCTTGCGTGGAACGACCATACGAAAAATTTTGATACGTTATATGCGCCCACGCGCAGCGCGCCACACGCCTACGCACTCGCGGGCGCGATGCTCAAAAATACGCCCCCCCCAGTGTATACGCCCAAAAATGGCAACAGAACCGAAGAACAAACCATTTTGGCAATTACGCCAACCGACCGATTACAAATCATCAAACAAGTTGAAGTATATTCCATTGATGAAGAAGGAAATAAACATTTAAAAAATTATTTATTCGTAAAACATCCATCTGGCATGACGGGTTATGTGCCTGCCGATGCCGTGCAATTGCGCAACATCGAACATGCCAATTTATTGAACCGATATTACGAAAATACGCCACTCAATAAGTCGGATTGGAAAGATGCGTCCGCCATGTTTTTGAAAGTAAAATAAAAAAAAATTCTATAAAAAAAAGTGTTTTTGAGGTAATGCAGACCTCAAAAACACTTTTTTTATACGTTTTTTTTAGAAATTATTTCACAATCTTGTAGCGCACGAGCTGTTTTCCATATTCAATAAATTCGGTATAATTTCCCAAACCAATTTCAAAAACTTTGCCGATTCCTCGTGAATAATGCGAATGTCGGAAGCGTTCATTGTCCAAACAACCTTTGCAAGACGACGAATAAGGCGCAATAAATGCAAATCGAGTACGGAAATTAAGCGTTTGAAACGAACCCGCAGGCGTTTTGACGATGCTATCACGGTCGGCAAACATATAAGTTAAATGTGCAATCGGACGACCGCCCACCGACCAATCGCGCACCGTATCGCGGCGCAATACGTCGGTTCGACTTTCTGGAAAATAATATTTGTTGCCCGACGGGTCAATAATGTGTTCCGAAGAATCGCGAAGAATGGAGCGAAAAATATTTTTGAGGGCGCGTTTGTCATCAAAAATAAATTGCGTCAATATCTTAAACGTTTCGCCTCTGATGACGGTGTCGCGGGTCACGACGGTGCTGTCAAACTCGGGCAACAACACGATAGGCGCGCCCGCCGCATCGCGTTTGATGGACTGATAGACCCAATAACTGCCCAATGTCA
>JBJOPA010000330.1:0-14305 GCA_046051005.1 Bacteroidota bacterium | reverse complement strand
TTATTATTGGATGATGGGCGACAATCGCCACAATTCGCAGGATTCGCGCTATTGGGGTTTTGTGCCAGAAGACCACATTGTAGGCAAACCTTTGTTTATCTTCTTTTCGCTCAAAAACGGCAGTTTCAGCAAAGGCATTCTTTGGAATCGCTTTTTCACTTCTGCTTATCAAGTGAATTGATTTTAAAATATTATAATTTTAAAAAGACCTATAAAAAAAGCCTTTGACAAGTTGTCAAAGGCTTTTTTTATATTGAAAAATGGCAAAATTATCGAAATATACTGGGGGGGGGCGATTTTTCTGAATGTTGCGAAAGATTTCGGCTTATGATTTTCCAGCGCGATATTTTTCGAGCAAATGGGTCAATTGACTGGCTTCGTCGTGCGAAAGCGCGGAAAATTGGTCGGTAATTTCAGGAATAACTTTGTCCAATTTGTCCATCAATTCACGTCCTTTGGGCGTAATGCTGACCCATCTGACGCGGCGGTCGTCTTCGCCTTCTGTTCTGGTAAGCAATTTTCGCTCTTCGAGTTTGTCAATCAACCGTGTGACGTTCGACATTTTATCGAGCATTCGGAGTTTGATGTCGTTCACCGACAGCAGCGCGCCGTGTTGCCCGCGCACGATGCGCAATACGTTGTATTGTTGACGCGAAAGTTGAAAATCCTTGAAACGCTGGTCAATAACTGCCGATTGCCAACCATAAGTGAGTTCGATATTCACCATCACTTTGAGATAGGCATCTTTTACGTCACTGATGATAGCATCTTCAGTTTTTAAACTTAATCTTTCTTTCATATGAATATATTTTTTTTGATTACCTTAAAACGAAATGCGACAAAAGTAAGCATTTTTTCTAGAATCAATTCAATTGACTCAAAATAATTGCCCAAGCTGCTTCGTAAGGCACAATTTCTGCGCTTTGAACGGGTGTTTTGCCTAATTCCTGCAAATTATTGGCGTTTTTTTCGGTCGAGCGTTTTGCCTTGAAATCGTGGTTGCCGAGTGACAACAACATTTTATAGAAAATGCGGATACGTGGATTTTTTTGGCTGTTGATGCGCCCAATTCGATTTTCCCAACCTTCCAAAATGATTGCAATTTTTTGCTGATACTCTTCCAAATGTAAGGTATAAAGTATTTGAATAAAAGCAATATTCATCCAAATGCCTTCTTTGTCTTTTCCAATGCCTTGCACGTTTTCATGAAATTTGACGATGTCAAAGTGTTCAAGTGTTTCTCCCTTTTCAATTGCCGCCAAAAACTGGATAGTGGTTTCAAAAACCATCAGCTCCTCGCGCACCTGCGTGGAAAGGGTTTTCAGCAATGGGTGTTGTTGGGCTTCGTCTATCATTTTTTCGGCAGCGTCGTATTGTTTGACCTGAATGAGATAGCGCAATTTAGAAATGGCGAAGTTAAACCAAGGCTTGTCGTTGGCATTGATAGACGATTCGATGACCGCCAAATTGGTTTTTGCGCCTTCAAAATCACCCATTTGGAGACAATAATTGGCTTTGAGATTCAAAAAACTATGTCGCATCGGCGGCGCAACGCCTTTCGGATTGGCATTGAAATAATTTAAATGTTCATCACATGCAGCGATGGCGGCTTTGAAATCGCCCATCAATTGACAACCATATACGTGTATCAAGCCCGCAATCCGCCGCAAATGTGGCGTGAGGGCGGTGTCTTCGCTCATCAATTCTTGATAATATTTGATGGCAAGTCTGCCCTCTTCTGGTTGTGCAGCAAAAGAACGCACCAAATTTTTGGTAACGAGGTTGTAATAATGCATGCCTTTGTTTTCTAACAATAGAATGGCATTGTATTTTTCAAAAAGCAAGTCGGCTTTGCGCGCCATTTGTTGATAGCGACCAATCGAACTATAATACATATAACAAATACGCGAAACGGTGCGGGCATTGTTGACAATTCCTTCGGCAAATTTTAGTTTTTCAGCCTTCAAAAGGGTTTCGTAACTCAACTCTACGGCAAGGTCGTGTTGCTGAATGGCAGACAAAATGACGACCGCCGCCCAACTTTTTTGGCACTCAAAAATGCCGCGTGTAGAGCCACTCTTCAATTTTTCGTGGTCATCGGTGAACAAAAACACCACGTCGCGGAGTCTATCGTAGAGTTTTGACTTCAACGTTTTGTATTTCCCAGTACTTCTGTTGGCATTTTTGCCATACAAAGCAATGGCAATTGCGTCTTCTTGTTCGGGCGATTCTATATCACATTCTCGCAAAGCCTTATACAACAGGAATAGCTTGCTCGTTTCCTTGCCCAACAACGCCAACACCTCTGGACGTTTCACGGTCGCTTCGCCCACCAACGTGATGTATTTATGCAAAATTTTCATAAAATATCGTTGCCCCCCAGTAGTTTATTATTTTTTCCTTGAAAAATTAGGAAAAAACGAAATGTTTTATTGAAAAAGGTTTATTGAAAATTAAGATGGGCAAATTTCTATAAAAATTGACAATAAAAAAAATGATTCAAGGAAAAAATAATATCTTTTTTTGAAATATACTGGGGGGGGGGGCATTTTCAGAAATTATCATGTCACAAAAATTGATTTTTTATATCGAAAATTCTTTTTTTGGCAAAAAACATTCACATTACTTTTTTATTTATAATTTAAATTTTTATTTGTCAACATTTTATATGTTTTTATAAATAAAAATGGGTAAAATATAAAACAATAAAAAACGTATATGAAGTATAACGTTTTGTTGGTAATTTTCATTTTTGGCACATTTTGGTGGTTCAATTTGGCAAGAGTGGCGTTAACTTTGCAATATAACTGGCATACGGCGCAACACAAATTGCCGCTGAAACGAATCTTAAAAAATTAAGTCTTACAACATTTTACGAATTTTAACGAATCAAAATTTATTTTTAAAATCTTACAAAATTATTAATTATGAGAATCTTACTTACAATTGCTTTTTTCTTCGCTATCGTTTCTGCTAACTTCGCTGCTAACATTGCACCTGCAGAACGTCAAAATTTTATCGCACAATACGCTACTTTGGCGCAACGCGAAAGCCTCCGCTCGAATGTGCCTGCGAGCATCAAATTGGCACAAATGATTTTGGAATCAGATTGGGGCACTTCTAACCTCGCTACCGAAGCCAACAACTTTTTCGGTATGAAAGTCAACAGCACATGGGCGGGCGAATCTTTTTTGAAAAAAGACGACGACAAAAACGCACAAGGCGTTATCATCGAATCGAAATTCAGAAAATACAACAGCATCGAAGCATCGGTGAAAGACCACACCAACCATTTGATGACTTGCAACGTCTATGCAAAACTCAAAAACATTGACCGCGCTGACTACCGCACTTGGGCAAAAGGTTTGCAAGAATGTGGCTACGCAACCAACCCAGCTTACGCTCAAAAACTTATTCAAGTTATTGAAATGTATCAGCTCAACACGTATGACATTCCTACGACTTTTGCCGTAGCAGCCACCACAGAAGCAACTGCAACGACAACAACGGTTGCACCTGCGCCTAAAAAAGCAGTTGAAAAAACAGCTGCACAACAACTCGAAGAAATGAAAGCACAAAATCCAAACCTTGACATCATTTTCACTGAAAGTGAGCGTGCAAAAAACTAATTTTGCTAAAAAAAATTAGAAGAAATTAGAAAGATATTTTAGATTTTCATGTTAAACTCCGTTTGATTGAAGTCGGCTTGATGCAGCATTTGCATCAAGCCGATTTTATTTTTAGTTATCTTGGAAACCTAGCGACTCAAAAAATATCAACGCAAAACATGAAAAACAGATTTGATGAAAACCAAAAATATTTCTTCTAACCCCCATAAAAACACTCAAAAAATGGTTTTATACTGGGGGGGCAATGTTGTTTAGTTAATGCTTTCGTCACATTCGCCGCAAGGCGTTGAAACGCCACGCTAATATAACGGTCGTCCCTTACGGGACTACGAATAAGGAAAAATAAGAGAAAACAAGAAAACATTAGGGAAAAGATAATAAAAAAGTCCCGTAGGGACGATTGTTATATTAGCGTGGCGTTTTAACGCCTCGCGACGCACACACGCGGCGAATGCGACAAAAACATTGATTCAATAAAAACATATCAAGCGTATTCAGCATTTTTCAAAAAAAAATCAGCCTTTCCACGACGTGGAAAGGCTGATTTTGAGGGTTTTATACTGGGGGGTATGCTTTTTCGATAAAATTAGTCTGGTTCAAAACCTAAAATAATACCGAATCGTCCGTAACCTGTGATTTTGGTGGTGGCTGGGTCAAGTTCAGGTTTGTCGAAACCGAAACCATAATCAAAGCCCAATGTACCAAACATCGGCAAAAAGATACGCACCCCAGCACCCGCCGAACGACGAATATCTAACGGTTTGAACTCTCGCGTAGTTTTCCAAACATTTCCACCGTCAACAAACGTATGAATATAAATCGTAGAACTTGGATTCAAAGAAATTGGATAACGCAATTCGACTTGATATTTTGCAAACGCCACACCGCCGCCATCGGCACTGCCCGGCAATTGCGCCACTTCGTAGCCGCGCAACGCAATTTGCTCATTGCCCGTGAAACCCGCAAACTGACGACTCGCCAAACCATCGCCGCCCAAAATGAAGCGACCAAAAGGCGAATAACCAATATTTTTGTTGTAATAACCCATTTGACCAATTTTGGCAACCGTTTTCAAGACAAATTTATGTCCCAAAGACGTGTACCACTCGGCATTGAAACGCCATTTGTAAAACTCTACCCAACGGAATTTTTCCTGCGCCGACGCATCGCCCAACACCGTGCGACCCAACAATGAATAAGGCGGCGTTGCCTGCATCACTAACTGAAATTTTGAACCACTTTTTGGAAACAATGGGTCAGAAATCGAAGCACGTGTAAAGGTTTGTTGAAGATTGATATTGTTGAACACACCTTGCGTTACACCCGGAAACAAAATATTTCCAGAACCATAGTTGTTCAAATTAAACCGTTGATAATCAATCGAAGTATTGCTGATGAAGTTGTCATCGGGCCATTTCAAACGTCTTCCGATGCTGACAGAACCTTGCATGATGCCAATATTTTTAGCATCGTCGTAAAAATCGGCGTATCGCGTGTAGGAAAATGCCGTTGTCAATGACGTTGGTTTTTTGCCGCCCAACCAAGGCTCTGTAAACGAAGCCGTGTAAGATTGGAAAAAACGTCCATTCGATTGCGCCCGTAGCGAAAGGCGTTGTCCGTCGCCCGTAGGCAATGGTGACCACGCTTTTCGGTTGAACATGTTGCGCGCCGAAAAATTATTGAACGAAACGCCCAACGTTCCAACCACACCAAAACCGCCCCAACCTGCCGACAATTCGAGTTGGTCAGAAGGTTTTTCTTCTACTTTATATTCGATATTCACCGTGCCACGTTGCGCGTTTACGGGTGTATTGATGCCCAGATTTTCTTGATTGAAATAACCCAATCCTACAATTTGACGTTGCGAACGAATGATGTCAGCACGGCTAAATTTTTCGCCAGGAAGGGTAAACAACTCACGACGGATAACGTGTTCGTGCGTGCGGTCGTTGCCTTTGATGGTCACTTGGTCAATCGTCGCCAACGGTCCTTCAAACATGCGCATTTCGATGTCAATAGAATCGCCATCAATCGCCGTTTCGACGGGGTCAATGTTGAAAAACAAATAGCCGTTGTCCATATAAAGCGACGAAACATCGCGTCCATCTTGGCTAAAACGTAGGCGTTTTTCTAACAATTCGCTGTTGTAAATGTCTCCACGACCAATTCCCAATACTTGCGTCAAGGTTTTAGCGTCGTAAATCGTATTTCCTTTCCAGTTAATATTTCTGAAAAAATAGCGTTTTCCTTCGTCAATATTTATTTTGATTTGCAGATTGCCTTTGGGTTCACGCCAAACGGAGTCGCTCGTGATGCGCGCATCGCGAAAACCAATGTTTGAATAATAGTCAATGATATGTTTTTTATCTTTTTCGTACTCTTCGCTGATGAGTTTTGAAGACGAAAAGATTTTGAGACGGCGGTGCGTTTTTTCCATTTTTTTACGCAAGCGAGATGATTTCGCATTGTTGTTGCCCGTAAAAACGATGTTGTTGATGCGCACGCGCTTGTTTTTCGAGACATTGAACACCAATTTCGTAGCATTCACACGCTTGGGGTCTGGCAATTCCTCCGCAGAAGCCGTTGCGTCGAGATAACCTTTTTCGCGGTAATATTTTTCGATACCCGAAATAATATTTGCTTTACCGCTTTCGGTGACAATCGTTCCTTTGGGAATGAATCGGTCAACGATGTGATTCAGTTCCTCGTGTTGGCTTTTTTTCGCGCCCGCCCACGAGTAAGACGACAAACTTGGACGCTCGGTGACCATAATTTCAAGGAAAATTACATCGCCCAACGTTTTTTCTTTCACGATTTGCACGTCGGTGAACAATCTCAATTTCCACAACGAGCGCAAGGCTCTTTGCAAATCGGGACCAGGCAAAGCTATTTTGTTGCCCACTTTCAAGCCCGAAACGCCGATGATGGCGTTGGGTTCGCTAAAACGGTTGCCAGTGACTTTGATGCCTCCGATTTCGTAAGTTTTGCGCGATTCCATTGCCATAGGCGGCAACGAATCGGCAGTCGGAGCCACCGTTTTTTGTGCCGAAAGCGACACCACCGAAAACAATAGACTCAAAGAGCCAATCAATAATCTTTTCATATTTTGTCGTAAAAATTCTCTTTTTTGCCTTTCAATATTTTAAAAATGACCATTTTAACTGCCAGAATACTGGGGGGGGACTAAAAAAATCAAAAAAAATCGAAATGAACATAAATATTCATCAAGTGTTATCTTGTTTTTTGGTTTCCCTCCCTTTTTTGCTTTACTTTTCCATAACGAACGAAATAGGCAATTCGTGTCGTCGCAATTCATTTTTTTCTTCAAAAATGAGGTAAAAAAAAATTAGGCAATGAAAAAAAAGCTAAATTATTTTCTCACAGGTCTGTCAAAAACGCGCAAAGATACGCAAATGAATGGATTGACCATCATTTTACAATTTTTTTATTCTATTTTATGTTGTAAAAAGTTTGTCAAAAAATCAAAAAAAAATCAAGAAGGACATACAAATTTCAAGTTTTATGAATACTTTTGTTGACTTTTACAATTTTTGAATCAATTTTCCTAATTTCTTTTTTTAATCAAAACTTTAAAGAAAAATATCATGGCTCAAGCTCGACGAAATCATCAGGCAGACGCACCGCCTGCACCAATTGCGCCCAAACAACCCAGTTTTTTGAGAATATTATTGCTCGGCTGCTTGGGTTTGATGGCGGTGGGACTCATTTTGCAAGCGGCGGGCGTGCCAATTGGAAAACGAACCGAATCGGACCAATGGGTGGACCAAAATTCCGCAGCCGTACAAAATCGAAAAATGAGCGACCGAAAACAACGCGCTGAAATGCCCGACGTGGCAACAAATGCCGTTTTAGACGAAATCGCAAACGAATTTGAAGGCAAAGTTTTTACCGACCTCAAAGAAGCAAATCAGCAAAAAGGTTGGGGATTGAGCGACCAAGAAGCAAGTTTTTATGACAAATTGCGCGACCGATACGCCAGTTCGGGCAGCAATTGGCTCAATGTCGTCAGACGCGGAAAAAGCGTTTATGCCACTTTGAACACCATTTTTGGCAGAGAAACCAACTTGCAAACCCTGTTTGCCGATGCGCAAAAAGCAGGACAAGTCTATAAACAGATTCAAGAAATTTATAACATTCCGACAGAAAAAAGTCAGCAATTTTCCGCGCAAGGAAGAGATTTGAGCGATTGGGCAACTTTCGTAGAAGCCAATTCAAGGAATTAAAAACTGCTTTTTTGACCTTTTCAAGGCAAAATCCCTTGGCAAAGTTCTATCAAAACGCCATTTGTGCCTTTGGGGTGAAGGAAACAGACCAATTTATTGTCCGCACCGCGTTTCGGCGTTTGGTTCAATAAAACGAAACCTTCGGCTTGCAGCCGCGACATTTCGGCTTCGATGTTTTTGACCTCGAACGCCAAATGATGAATGCCCTCGCCGCGCCGTTCGATAAATTTTGCGATGGCACTTTCTTCGGCGGTGGCTTCTAACAATTCAATTTTGGTGTCGCCGACTTTGAAAAAAGAAGTCGTTACATGTTCGGACGCAACGGCTTCGGTTTTGTAGGGTTCAACGCCTAAAAGTTTAGCAAAAAGAACATTGCTTTCCGCTAAATTTTTGACAGCAATGCCAATGTGTTCCACATTTTTAAACATTTTCAAGAAGAATTTTATTGGTTTTTACTTGATTTTTTATAAATCCTTACATTTTTTTTCAAAAAAGACTACCCCCCAGTATAAAACCCGATTTTGGGGTTTGGACACTGGGGGGTAGTCTTTTTTTGTTATACGATTTCATTATCTACGTAATACATGTCAATTTCACCCTTATTTTTGGCGTGAATTTTTCCACGATAAATACATTTAAATTTGTATTTAATATCCCAATACGTAGCTTCCGAGACGTTGATTTTGTTGGGTTCACAATTGTCTTGCATACGCGATGCGATGTTGACCGTATCGCCCCAAATATCGTATGCAAATTTATTCACACCCACCACACCCGCAACGACCGTACCTGTGTGGATACCGATTTTGAGTTCAAAATACGGTTCATTTCGGCGTTGTTTTTCGGTTCTGACTTCGTTGATGTATTGTTGCATCTCGACGGCGGCGCGCACCATCGGAATGGGCGACGTTTGCCCGTCTGCCAACCCGCACGCGCACATGTAGGCATCGCCGATGGTTTTGATTTTTTCGATTCTATATTGCGAAATGATGAAATCAAATGCTTTAAAATACGTATCTAATTCATTTACAATTTGTTCGGGCGAAAGGGTTTCTGAAATTTTGGTGAAATTTCGGAAATCGGTGAACAAAACCGTCGCTTTTTCATAGCGTTGTGCGCTTGCTTTTCCCGTTGCTTTGAGTTCGTCGGCAATGGCTTTTGGCAAAATATTGAGCAACAACTCGTCCGAACGTTCTCTTTCGTCTTCAATTACCTTGTTTTTTTCTTCTAAAATACTTTTTTGTTTTTTATTTTCGAGAAAACGGCGATAGATGAGACCGACGATGACGAGCGCAAAACCCAAGACGACAAACAACACATTTTTGAAATGATTGGCTTTTTGAAGCGCATACGTTTGCTCTTGTTGGATTTGCGCGTTGGCAATCGAGTCCAAAACGGCATCGTTTCTGACGGCTTCGAGCATTTGTTGCTTGATTTGCAAAAACCGCGTGGCTTGGTCTTTTTCGGTCGAAAGGGTTGCCAATTGTTGATTTTGTTGCGTCATCAACTGTTGCGTTTGTTGATTTTCGTTGGTCAATTGCTGCGTTTGTTGCTTCGATTGCGCCAACCCCGTGCTGAGTTGTTCGCGGTCGCGTTGCAACGTATAAATATCGTTTGCCAATCGTTGTCTTTCGGCAATCAATTGGTCGCGTTCTTTCTGAAATTGTCGGCGCAAAGCCTCCATTTCTGCTGGATTACTGGGGGTTGGTCGTTGCGCAGCTTCGGACGGTTGGGTGGCGGCGGAGCCTGTGCCGCCGTTTCGTCCTGTGTTTGGATTGCCGCTTGTCTTGCCTTTTTTGAGTTCGGTTGCTTGTGCGGCGTATAAAGTTGCTTCTTTTGTGTTGCCCAATTTGCGCGACATTTCGCTCATTTTGTTCAAACATTTCACCGCGAGGTCAAGGTCGTTGACCACAATGGCGGGTTCTTTTGCCCTTGAATATCGAATTTTGGCGTTTGAATAATCGTTTTGTCGGGCATAACCTTCGGCGTTTAGATAAGCGGTGCGCGACATCATCACTTTGTCGCCCAATTCTTCGGCTTTCAGGTAGGCAGCATGCGCCAAATCTGATGCTTTTTTGGCATTAGACGGCAAATATTTTTCAGCAGCTTGGTACAAAAAATTCATTTTTTGACGTGGCTCTTCAGTTTGCATGGCGGCTTGTTCCAATGTGGCAGCCGTTTGCGACCAACCTTGCGCAGCAAACGCGCAAAGCAGCAAAAACAAAAAAATGAAATCTTTTTGGTGGTGTTTTATTGTAGTACGTTTTATCATCATACGTTTGTTCTAAAAAAACTTTCTAAAAAAGATTTTTAAATTTTTAAATACTTTACGCTTTCTTTTCTTTTCAAAACTTTCTTTCAAAAAAGACCTTGCAAAATTAATATTTAATTCGCAATTGTTCAGCAAATCTAATCTTTTTTGAACAGATATTATTCAATTAAATTATAATTTTATCAATATTTTCAAAAAAAAACAGAAATATCCATGCAAAAAAGGCAAATATACTGGGGGGGGGCATTTTGAAAGTCAATATTGCAAAAATATGACAACATTTTTAAAAAAAACGTGTTTTAATTTTTGATTGGTCGTTTAAAAAAATTGGTGGTTAAAAAAAAATAAAAATCTTCACGCGATTCCTCTTCAAATACTCGGTATCAAAATACATGGAAAAATCAAGCCAAATTTCTGAAAATACAGCTTCGCAAGTCGTAACTTTTACATTTTTTCGTTTCGCCAGTTTGGGTGCGCGCTGGTGGGCATTTGGTCAGATGGGGCGGCGACCGTTTGCGCCCGATGCGGCGGCGGGTTTGTCGTTTGTCAAACTCTTGGGCAGCGGCGGCGGCAATGGTTTCAGCATGCGACCCAATTGGGGCGTTTATGGTCTCGTAGCCGTTTTTGATTCCGAAGATTTGGCGACCGATTTTTTTGAAAAAAATGCAATTTTCAAGCATTTTTTACAAAAATCGAGTCAATTTCAGACCATTTACTTGAAAACCACCATAGCGCATGGCAAATGGGAAAACCAATCGCCCTTCGCCACCAACGAAATTTTTGACCCCACATTGCCCCTCGCCGTCCTCACGCGGGCGACCATCAAACCCCGTCATTATCTCAATTTTTGGCGATATGTTCCCACCGTCAGCCGCTCGATGGAAGGCAAAAAAGGCTTGATTTTTTCGGTCGGCGTGGGTGAATTGCCGATTGTGCAACAAGCTACTTTCAGCCTTTGGCAAACGGGTCGCGACATGATGAACTACGCCTACCAATCGCCGCACCACGCCGAAGTGGTGAAAAAAACACGCGAATTGGGTTGGTATTCCGAAGAATTATTTGCCCGTTTTCGCCCGTTTCGGTCAACGGGAAATGGCTTTTTTGAATTTTAAAAATGCCCAAAAAACAAAGCGTCTCCGCCTGAAAAACAGGCTGAGACGCTCTACCGTCAAGTGTTATGAGAACTAAAAAATCATTTATTCTTAACGTTTTGGCGTACCGATGAGGCTTGGCGCAGCCGCAGGAACACCTTCTTCCATTTTTTTCTCTACAACGTTACCTTTCACCGTCAACACGCGCTTGTCGCCGCCTTCGTTGGTTTCGATGGTCACTGTTTTGTAGATTTCGCCCAAACGTTGGGTGTCATAACGGATTTCTACTTCGCTGGTTTCGCCTGGCATGATGGGTTCACGTTTGAAATTTGGAACCGTACAACCGCACGAACCTTGCGCACTTTTGATGATGAGTGCCTCGTTGCCCGTATTTTTGAATTTCACTTTACGGAGTGGGTCGCTGCCTTGTGCAATCGTGCCGTATTGAACTTCCGTTTTTTCCAATTGCATAACGGGTTGTGCCATAGAAAGGGTAGCAAAAAATGCTACAAAAGAAAACATAGATACTAACTTTTTCATAATTCGTCTTAATTTAAAAAATTCTGATAATTTAGAGATAATTGCTTATAGATTATTAATTTAAAAAAAAGTGATTTTCATCTTCCAAAATCTTGATACAAAATTACATCGTTCCCGAAATTTCCCTTGTTAACAAGTATTAAAAGAGTGTTAATCATATATTTTTTTTACTAAATTGTTTTTTCGTATTTTTCAACACGTTTTTTAAAAACATTTTTATAAAACAAATAAATCAGAAACACGATGCAAATTTATACGCATCGGCAGCACGTAGGCTGTTAACAACAATTAAAGTTTTGTTATTTGTCTTTTAAGCAAATTTAATAATTTTATAACTCATTGATTATCAATAAAAATCGAAATGTTAAATATATCTTAAAATTTATAAATTATAAATTTCCATCAAAAAAACACAAAAAAAATATCCCCCCCCAGTATGTGCGCGAGGATTTTTTTTTCAATGATTTTTTTGAAAAATTTTAGGTTCGATGCGGTTTTGCGTTTGTTTTTTGGGAAAAAAAATGTCGTTTAATTTCACGGATTCGTCTATTTTCAATCCTTTTTGACGTAGGTTTATTGTAGTTTTGCGGCGAATTGGGTTAAAAATATTAAAATTAATAATAAAAAAAAAGAATGAATACGCTATTAAAATTGGCTTGGCGCGATAGTCGTCGGCATCGCGGTCGTTTGTTGTTGTTCATTTCGTCTATTGTTTTGGGGGTTGCGGCGTTGGTTGCCATCAACTCTTTCAGCGAAAATTTGCAGCGCGACATCCGCCAAAATGCCCGCGAACTGTTGGGGGCAGATTTGACGGTTTCGGGCTTGTCTATGCCCCCCCCCCCAGTATCTGCGGCACTCGACTCGCTCAAAAGGCTGTCTTCGGCGCAAAATGAGGGCGTTGCGTTTGTTTCGATGGTGCTTTCGTCCAAAAACGGTGGCACTCGATTGGCACAAATCCGCGCCATTCGCGGGCAATATCCATTATATGGTGAACTCAAAACCCAACCTTTGGGCGGCATGGCGTTGCTTTCGAGCCAAAATGCGACTGCCAAAAATATTTTGGTGGACCAAAGCTTGACGCTTCAATTTGATTTACACGTAGGCGATTCACTCAAAATTGGTGATTTTCGATACCAAATCGTAGGCGAAATCCTTTCCATTCCTGGTCGTGCGGGCGCGGGCGCGGCGATTGCGCCTGTGGTCGTGATTCCGTTTGAACAATTAGACTCCACGTTGATTGCACGTGGCAGCCGCGTAGAACATAGTTTTCAGTTTAAATTTGACGATAAAAACAACAGTCAACAGGCGTTGGGCAACCTAAAAATCCTAAAAGACAAGCTCGAACCCGAAAAATACAACGCCGAAGGTGTAGAAGACCGTCAACGTTCGTTGGGCGATGCGTTTAGTCAAGTGGCGGTTTTTTTAAATTTGGTGGCGTTCATTGCCTTGTTGTTGGGTTGTTTGGGCGTGGCGAGTTCGGTGAGTATCTACATTCGCAGCAAACTCCCGACGGTTGCCATTTTGCGCACCATTGGCGCAAGCGGTCAACAAGCCTTTATGATTTTTTTGATACAAATCGCAGGCATGGGCATTTTGGGCGCAACGTTGGGCGCGATATTGGGTTCGGCAATTCAGACCATTTTACCCATTGTTTTCAAAGATTTTTTACCTGTTGAAAGCGTTTCGACCAATTTATCGTGGTCGTCGGTGGGAATGGGCGTTATACTGGGGGGTATCGTTTCTTTGCTTTTCGCGTTACTTCCGTTGCTTCGCATTCGGAAAATATCGCCGCTTTTGGTCTTACGCGCCAATCTCGAAAACGAAACACAAGCAAAAAAGAAAATAGATTGGCTACGCATTGGCATTTTCGGACTCATCGGTTTGTTCATTTTTGGTTTTGCATTTTTGCAAACGAAAAAAATTGAAACGAGTTTTGTTTTCATCATCAGCGTTGGCATTGCGGTGGGCGCATTGGCATTGGCGGCGCGATTGATTATTTTTCTATTAAAAAAATGGATTGCGCCGACGTGGAGTTTCGTTTGGCGACAAGGCGTAGCGAGTTTGTTTCGACCGCAAAACCAAACCATGACGCTCATGGTGAGCATCGGACTGGGAACTTTGCTCATTTCTACCCTATTGTTGACTCAAAATTTGATTCTCCAACAGCTTTCTTTTGCCGATGCGAATGGACAACCGAATATGATTATTTTTGATATTCAAAAACATCAACGCGATTCGGTGGTTTCGGAAGTCAAGGGATTGGGCATGCCTGTTTTACAAGTTGTGCCAATTGTGACGATTGGTTTGGAAGAAATTGACGGCATCACGCGGGCGAAACGCTTGCGCGACACCGTTTCGAGCGTGCCAAAATGGGTTTATGAACGCGAATATCGGGTCACCTATCGCGATTCGTTGACCGATACCGAACAAATGCAAGAAGGAATCTTGCCCACGCCGCGTCAACGAATGCCCGATGGCAGCATTGGCGTGACACTTGGCGACCGCATTTCAAAGGACATGAACGCCAAA
>JBJOPA010000329.1:0-2922 GCA_046051005.1 Bacteroidota bacterium | reverse complement strand
GTGATGTTGCCAATGGGTTATTTTATTTGGAAAAGTTTGAAGAAATAAAAACAAAATATTGAATTAAGAATATAAAAATTTGAGAAAACAAAATGGATTTTAATGACATTATCCGTCATCGTCGTGCCGTTTCACCCGCTTCGTTCAACGAAAAAAAGGTGTCGCGTGCGCAACTGATGACGATTTTAGAACATGCGAATTTCGCGCCTACGCACAAGCGTTCGCAACCTTGGCGATTCAAAATTTTTGAAGGCGAAAGTCGGCAACAATTGGCAAATTTTTTATCCGAAACCTATTTGGCGAACACGGCGGAAGCGGAAATTTCGGAGATAAAACTTAAAAAAATGCGCGAAAATCCGCTTCGTGCGTCGGTTGCCATCGCGATTTGTATGTCGCCAAATCCTACGTTGCCCGAATGGGAAGAAGTGGCGGCGGTGGCAATGGCGGTGCAAAATATGTGGTTGACTTGCCAAAAATTGGGCATCAATGGCTTTTGGAGTACGCCCAAACTTGCGGAATATGCAGGTGATTTTTTGAATTTAGGAGAACAGGAAAAGTGTTTAGGATTTTTTTATATTGGTTTTTCTGACGTGCCACCCGCGTTGCCTACGCGCAAGCCTATTGAAGATTTGATTGAATGGAAAATGTAATTTGTTTTCCCGATTTTTAAAAAGTTAAAACGTTGAAAAATTACAAAAAACCGCTTCGCACATACGCGAAGCGGTTTTTGTAGTTAAAAAGCCGATTTATACTGGGGGGTGGCTTTTTTTGTCAAAATTTTCTTAATTTCTCATTAATTCAAGGACTAATGCAGTATTTTTCTTGAGATTTAATGTCGAAATATTGTTCAATATTTCATCGGTTTCCACATTTTTGGCGCGTTTGAAACCTGACATTCTTTCGGAATAACTTTTGGTTTCTATGTTTACATCTTTGTCAGACGTATTCATAACGACCATAACTGTTCCTTTTTCATCATATCTAAAATAGGTGTAAACGCCGTCAACGGGCAAATATTGCATCAATTTTCCGTCGTGCAAACAGGTTTTTTGCTTTCTCCAATTTGCCATTTTTTTAACATATTGGAAATAATTTTCAGATTTTGGCGTAGCTCTTTTCACAAATTCGTTGGTCGAATCACCCTTCCAACCGCCGGGAAAATCTTGTCGAACTTTTCCATCTGGATTGGTATAACCCGTCATTAACAATTCAAAACCGTAATATACCTGCGGAATCCCACGTGTTGTGAGCAACCACGCGGTGGCGGATTTCATTTTGTCAACGTCTTCGTTGACGATAGAGTAGAAGCGCGACAAATCGTGATTGTCGAGAAAGACGACGTTTCGATAAGGATTTTCGTAGATATAATCGTTAGAAAGCGTTTGATATAACTTTGTTACGCCATCTGTCCAGCCTTGTTGTTTCGTGAGCGCGTCTTGAATCGAAAAATAAAGTTGAAAATCCGTGACGGCAGGCAAATAAGAATTGTAGGGTTTTCGCAAATAATTATTTTGCGTCGTTTGCGCTTGATTGATGATTCCATGAACCCAAGTTTCGGCAAAAATGCTAAGATTTGGATATTCTTTTTGCAATCGTTTTCCCCAATCGGACATAAATTGTTGGTCGTTGTAGAGATACGTATCCAACCGATAGGCATCAATTCCAAATTCTTCGACCCACCAAATGGTGTTTTGCGTCAAATATCGTTGAACGTGTAGGTTGTGATGGTTAAAATCGGGCATTTGGGTATCGAACCAGCCATCGAGTAGGCGCGATTGGTCGTATTTCGAGACATACGGGTCGGAAATGGCTTGGTCGCGATACGTCGTGCGCGTGAAGGTGTCGAACTGGTGAATCCAATCGGCTTCGGGCAAATCGCGCATCGTGTAATGCTTGGAACCGAAATGATTGTGGACATAATCTTGCACCATTTTCAAGCCTTTTTGGTGGCATTTTTCAATCAGCGATTTGTAGGCGACGTTGCCGCCAAAGCGTTTGTCCACGCGATAATGGTCGGTGAAAGCGTAGCCGTGATAGCTTTCAAAATCTTGATTGTTTTCGATAACAGGGTTGAGCCAGAGGGCAGTCATGCCCAAATCTTTGATGTAATCGAGGTTGTTTTCGATGCCTTTTAGGTCGCCGCCGTGACGGAAAAACATTTTTTTGCGGTCAATGCCGCGTTGTTCCATGTCGTTGAAACTGTCGTTGGATTCGTCGCCGTTGGCAAATCGGTCGGGCATGATGAGATAGACCAAATCAGCAGTATTTAGACTTGGCGTAGCGGTTTTTTCGCTGTGGGTGATGGTTTTGCGGGCTTTGATTTCAAAGGGCAAATCCGTATTTTTTCCCTGCGAAACGAGGCGAATATTGAATTTTCCGATGGCGGCATCGGGCGAAACGTCGAGCGTGAGGAACAGATAATTGGTGTTTTCGGGGCGTTCGGTTTTCAGCAAGGTTATGCCGCGTTGGTTGATTTCGACGCGGTCGCATTTGCCTGCGTTGGGCGCATGCACCATGAGTTCGACGGTGGGTTCAGCCATATTTGCCCACCAATTGGGCGGGTCAATGCGGGTTTCAAAGGGTTTTGTGGTGGCTTTTGGGGACAATCTGCCGCCATATTCTTTTTTAACGCCGTCTGGAATGCGTTGTTCGGGGTCGAAAGTGTCTCTTTTTGCCTCCAAATTGGTGGGGATACTGGGGGGGGGCTTCGCGATGGCGCAAGACTGAAAACCGATGACCGATAAAAATGTCAAAGGCAAAATAACATTCCAATTTTTCATATTTTGGTTGAAATATAAATTGATTTATAAATATTTTTGAATTTTCTTTTTAACGTGAATCGCCACAAAAGTAAAAATTTTTAGCAAAAAAGGGCATTTATTGTAAAAAAAAACGTCCAATCTTGCAAAATCTAATTGCAGG
>JBJOPA010000328.1:0-10931 GCA_046051005.1 Bacteroidota bacterium | reverse complement strand
CGGCAGCATTTAATACATTGAATTTAGACATAAATATTTATTTTTTATTTGATATTTTTTTGAATATTTAATAATTTCTCTACAATTTTGGGTACGCCAATGGTGGCAGCTTCCGCCAAGATTTCTTTATTGGTCGCAATTTTTAATTCGTGAGACGCTTTTGGAAACGGGTCAATATAAAAAATAGGCGCATCTTTTCGCGCATAGCCAACCAACCCTGCGGCTGGATAAACTTGCATCGAAGTACCGATAATTAAAATATAATCCGCCGAAGAAACCCATTCTGCTGCGTCGTAAAGCAACGGAACTTCTTCGCCAAACCAAACAATATTTGGTCGAAGCTGCGAACCCAACGGACATGTATCGCCCCAATTTACATCTTTTTCCCAATATTGAACGAGTTTTGGGTTGCGCGTGGAACGCACTTCGCGCAATTTGCCGTGCAAGTGCAGAATGGTCGCGCTTCCTGCGCGTTCGTGCAAATCGTCCACGTTTTGAGTGACGATGCGCACGTCATATTTTTCTTCTAAATCTTTCAACGCAACATGCGCCGCGTTGGGAAGCACGTCAAACAATTGTTGCCGTCGTTTATTGTAAAAATCTAATACCAAAATTGGATTTTTTGCCCAACCTTCTGGCGAAGCCACGTCTTCGATGCGGTGATTTTCCCACAATCCGTCGGCATCTCGAAACGTAGAAATGCCGCTTTCCGCGCTAATGCCCGCGCCCGTGAGGACAACAACAATGGGTTTTGAAATATCAGACATTCGTAAAATGAAATTAATTATTTTTTAAAATTGATGGAACAAAAATAGGTGTAACACCGCCAAATGGCGAAATATTTTAGACTAAAACCCCATTTGGAACGACGCAAAAATAGTTTTACGGTTAGTTTTTACAGAATTTGCGTCAAAATTTCGTCAAATACTGGGGGGGGGCTATTTTTTTAAAAAAGACTGACTGTTTTATCTTTTAAAATCTCAATAGGTTGATTATCAATTGTTTAAAAAGAAAAATTGATTTTTGAAAGGCGTAAAACCATTTTTGATTGGGGCGGCAAGAAATGGTGTTTGTTGTAATTTTGTTTTTCAATTTTCAATCATCATACCAATTAATTATCATCAAATTTTATTTTCAAACGATATGTCTGCCCAACCAAAATATAAAACTGCCGTTTTGTCTCCGCTTTCCGAATCCGTTGAAAAACAAACGATTTCGGGAGCCGAAGCCTTGTGTCGCTGCCTTGTCGCGGAACAAGTGGACACCATTTTTGGCTATCCCGGCGGCGCAATTATGCCTTTTTACGATGCGTTGTATTCTTACATGGATAGGATTCGTCATATTTTGCCGCGTCACGAACAGGGTGGCATCCACGCTGCCGAAGGCTATGCGCGGGTGACACGCCGAACGGGTGTCGCGATTGCAACTTCTGGACCCGGCGCGACCAATTTAATCACAGGTTTGGGCGATGCGTACCTCGATTCTACGCCTTTGGTCTGCATTACGGGGCAAGTTCGCGCCAATTTGTTAGGAACTGATGCGTTTCAAGAGACCGATATTGTGGGTTGCACGTTTCCTGTTACAAAATGGAGCATTCAAGTGACCCGTGCGCAAGACATTCCTGCGGCTGTTTCAAAGGCGTTTTATATTGCCAATTCGGGTCGTCCAGGTCCCGTTTTGATTGACGTAACGCGCAACGCACAAGTGGAAATGTTTGATTTTGAATATCAAAAAACAACGCGGATTCGCAGTTATTTCCCGAATCCAAAACCGCAGTCGGTAAATCTGGAAGCGGCTGCAAAACTCATCAACGCTGCTCAAAAACCTTATATTTTGGCAGGTCACGGCATTCAAATTGCAGGCGCGGAGCAAGTTTTTAGAGATTTTGTAGAAAAAACGGGCATTCCTGTGGGGCATACGTTGCATGGGTTGGGCAATTTGCCTCACCATCATCCGCTCAATGTGGGCATGTTGGGCATGCACGGAAACTATGGCGCAAATATAAAAAACAATGAATGTGATGTGTTAATTGCCATCGGAATGCGTTTCGACGACCGCGTGACGGGCGATGTTTCGCGTTTTGCAAAGCAAGCAAAAGTGATTCATGTCGAAATTGACCCCGCCGAAATTGATAAAAATGTCAAAACTGCCGTTGCCATTAATGCCGATGCGAAAGCCGCTATCATGGGATTGCTGCCGCTCGTCAAACCGCGTGAACATTGGGATTGGGTGGCGGAATTTAGGCAATGCGACGAAGTAGAGCATGAAAAAGTAATCAGAAAAGCCCTTCGGCTCGACCATTTTAAAGGCGACGACAACGACCCCATGCGCATGGGTCAGGTCGTGCGCGAGGTCAGCCGCCAAACCAAAGGCGAGGCGTTGGTGGTTGCCGACGTGGGGCAACATCAAATGTACGCCGCTCGATATTACGAATGGCAACACACCGACCAATGGGTCAATTCGGGCGGCGCAGGCACGATGGGTTTTGCCTTGCCCGCCGCGTTTGGAACGCAATTGGCGTTTCCCGAAAAAACGGTGGTTGCTTTTATCGGCGATGGCGGTTTTCAAATGACGATTCAAGAATTGGGCATGTTTTCTCAATGGAATATTCCTGCAAAAATTATAATTTTAGACAATGAATATTTGGGAATGGTGCGACAATGGCAACAATTATTTTTTGAAAATAGGTATTCGTCCGTAGAATTGAAAAATCCAGATTTTTGTAAAATCGCAGAAGGATTTGGCGTGATGAGTAAAAAAATTACAAAACAAAGCGAATTGACAAGCGGAATTGCTGAAATGTTGGCATTTGATGGACCGTTTTTGTTGCATGTCAAGGTTGAAAAAGAAGAAAATTTATTTCCAATGGTTCCCGCAGGCGCGAGCGTGAGTGAAATTGTATTGGAATAAAAAAATATAATTTTTAAATCACTAAAAAACGCTACCCCCCAGTATAAGCCTCCCTCAATCCCCCCAAAAGGGGGAAGTAGCGTTTTTTGAGTAAAAATAGAATAAAAATATGGAAAAAGATTTTACGATTTCTGTTTTTACAGAAAATAAAGCGGGATTGTTGATGCGCGTGGTGATGGTTTTCACGCGCCGACATATTAATATTGAATCGCTGACGACTTCGCAATCTTCGATGGAAGGTATTTTTAGATTTACGATTGTCGTGCGCACGAGCGAAGAGCAAATCAAAAAATTGGTGCAGCAATTAGACAAACAAATTGATGTCATCAAAGCATTTTATTATGAAGATGAAGCGATTATACATCAAGAAATTGCTTTATACAAAGTTCCCATCGAAGCCTATCAAGACCCAGGCATGATGATTTTGTTGATGCGAAAACATCACGCCCGAATTTTGACAGTCGAAAAAGATTTTGTCGTCATCGAAAAAACGGGGCTTGAATCAGAAACCGAAGCATTGTTGGAAGAACTGAAAACGATTGGAATTTATGAATTTGTGCGGTCGGGCAGGGTAGCGGTCGCCAAACCAATGGAACAACTCAACAGTTTTTTGAAAAAAATGGAGTTGGCAGATGCAAATTGATACCCCCCAGTATTCAGCCCCCCTCAATCCCCCCAAAAGGGGGAAACAGCATTTTTAAAATTGTAAAAAATATTTTTTAAAAAAATTATAAATTAATTATCAACAAAATGGCTCAATTAAATTTTGGAGGAACGATAGAAAATGTCGTCATGCGGGAAGAGTTTCCGTTAGAAAAAGCATTGGCAACGCTTGAACAAGAAACGATTGCCGTGATTGGTTACGGCGTTCAAGGCCCAAGTCAAGCGCAAAATTTGCGCGACAATGGTTTCAAAGTCATCATCGGGCAGCGTTATCCGTCGCCGTCTTGGGACAAGGCGATTCGAGATGGTTTCGAGCCAAATGTAACGCTTTTCGACATCGAAACGGCGTGTCAACGTGCTTCGATTGTCATGTATTTGTTGTCCGACGCGGCGCAAATTGCTGCGTGGGAAACCGTAAAACCGCATTTGACGGCTGGAAAAGCCCTCTATTTTTCGCATGGTTTTGGCATTACGTACAAAGAACGGACGGGCATTGTGCCGCCTTCGGACATTGACGTGTTTTTGGTGGCTCCAAAGGGTTCGGGAACTTCGTTGCGTCGCATGTTTTTGGAAGGACGCGGTTTGAATTCATCATATGCGATTTTTCAAGATGCAACTGGACGTGCTTTTGACCGCGCCATTGCGTTGGGCATCGGCGTTGGGTCTGGCTATTTGTTTGAAACGACGTTTAAAAAAGAAGTTTTTAGCGACCTTTCGGGCGAACGCGGCACGTTGATGGGAGCCATTCAAGGCATTTTTGCGGCGCAATACGACGAATTGCGCCGACGCGGACATTCGCCAAGCGAGGCATTTAACGAAACGGTCGAAGAATTGACGCAGTCGCTCATGCCGCTCGTTGCGGAAAATGGAATGGATTGGATGTACGCCAATTGCTCGACGACCGCGCAACGCGGCGCATTGGATTGGTGGAAAAAATTTAGAGACGCAACGGCTCCCGTTTTCAAGGAGTTGTACGAATCGGTGGCGGCAGGCGAAGAAGCGCAACGCTCGATTGATTCCAATTCGCAACCCGATTATCGCGAAAAATTGAACGTCGAACTCGCGGAACTTCGCAATTGCGAAATGTGGCAAGCAGGCACAACCGTGCGCAGCCTACGCCCCGAACGCGCCTACGTAACGACGGAAATTCATTGAATTTGGATTGTATAAATTTTTTAATGTACTTGATTTTGTGTTGGATAAAATGTGATGAAAATTGCGTTTTATCCAATTTTTATTTGTCAACTTTCTTTTGAAAAAATAATTTTATTCTTTTTTATAGAAAATGAGTTGTTTTCCACCTTTTGGAGGGATTGAGGGCGGCTTATACTGGGGGGGGGCATTTTTTAGGTTTTAAAAACCCATCGTTAGGTTTAGATTTCCCCAAAACATGGTTTTTGCGTTGCGAAATTCGGCAGTTCTGAATTGTTGCGAATAGGTGAGCGCAAAACGCGAAATTGCCAAACTGTAACCATATTGCGCATCAAAATAGAGCCGTTTTAGGTCGTCTTTGGAGACCGTGACGGGCGAACTTTCGCCGTTGATGATGCCGCCTTGCAACAAACTATTGTCAATCACCAACCGTACATTGGGTTTGAAAAACAAATAAACGTGCAGTTTTTTATGGTTTAATACATCATTTATTTTGAAAGGGTGTTCAAAATATTGGTCGAGCCAACCGATGCGAAACGTTGCGCCGCCACCAAAATTATTGCCCAAAGTTCCTACATCTGCATTCACGTTGCCTATCAATTCAATGCGATTTTCAACGCTAAACAATTGCTTTTCGACCTGAAAAAAACCTTCTATCAACACGTCATTTTTGATTTGTCTGCCCCAACCCATCGGCGCGGGACGCTTGATGATTTTATGCCATAAAGTTTGCAATTCTTGTTGCTTCGTAATCGGACCCATCGCGCCAATCGCATATTCGCTGGACATGCGAATCCGCTTTTCGATTTGGGTCGAAATGTTTTGTAAACTCGCCAAAATCACACCTGCGTAGGGACGGTCGTTTTGGGGCAACGGGTCTAAAATATTGCTGGGCGTATAGACATCGGAATAGATTTTGATGCCCAAAAAGTTGTTTTTATCGTCAATCGTAGGGAAAAAACGCAGCCATCTCGATTCGTTGTCGCGCCAATGATATTGTAAATCTATGCCACTTGAAAAATAGCGGTCGGTTTTTTGATGCAACACAAGCATGTCATTTTGCAACATCAAACTGGCAAAATGGTCTAAATCTGGCAATAATTTTTTAGGCGCGGCGGCAGGTTTAGCCTTGATTTCAGTTGGATTTTTTTTTGGAGATTGCGCAAAAATAGCCGTCTTGAAATTGCAAAAAAACAGAATAAATAAAAAAACGATTCGTTGGGAAGAATAGTTCATCAGATTACAGAAAATTAGAATCGGAATAATCGTAAAAAAAATATGGTTAGTGGAATGCACCGCAAAGCAGCGTTGAAAATCAGGTCAAAGTTATAAAAATATTTTATAATGAAAATCAATATACATTGTTAATGACAAATTAAAATTCATTTTTCCTAGTAAATAATTAAAAAAAAAGTATAAAATTTCTAAAAATAGATAAAATGAGGCATTTTAAATCAATTTATATGATTTTTTTGGGTTTTATACTGGGGGGGGGGCATTTTTGTTCATTTTTTTGACGATTGATTTTTTTGAAAATCTTTTTCTTAAAAATGATGTGTTATGTTTGATAAACTTCTTACTTTTGTGGGCTATTTGATAGCGAATTTAAAATTTTTCTGACAAATTTTTGAAGTTTCAATATAATAAAATTACAACATGAGCCAACCAAGCCTTTGGGAACGTATCAAGACGAATGTAAAAAATTTTGCCACCGAAGCCTATTATTTTTTAAGCAGCAAAATATTTTTGACCGATTTCGGCAAAATGATGTTGCTCACCGCCTTGTTTTTGACCCTTACTTTTTGGGGAATGAAATGTTATACGCGACACGGGGAAATGATGAAAGTGGGCGATTATGTCGGAAAACCCATCAACGAAGCACTTTCGCGCTTGAAAAGTCAAGGTTTTGACTACATTATCACCGATTCGACCTACAAACCGGGTTTGAGTGCGGACATCATCAAAACCCAAGACCCCGCGCCAAACGTAAACGCCAAAGCTGGACGAACGATTTACCTGAGCATCTACACCCGCGAGGGCAGAATGGTGACATTGCCCGATTTGGCAGGCAATGAAGATTTTAAAATGTATTCTATGCAGCTCGAAAATTTGGGCGTAGTGTCGGTTGTCAGAGAAAAAAGAACTGATGCAAAATACGAAGACGGAACCATTTTGCAGGTTTTTGTGGAAGGAAAAGACGTGACTTTTGAACTTAAAAACGGCATCGCGGTGAAACAAGCCTCGACCGTAGAGTTTGTGGTGTCGCAAGTTTCGGGCGACGATACGCAAGTTCCCGACCTCGCGTGTAGCAATTTTGAAGGCGTTACCCTCAATTTGGAAGCCGCAGGACTCAAACTCGGCGCGACAACCGCCGAATCGAACGTAACCGACAGAGGTTCTGCCTACATTTGGAAACAAGAACCCGCCGCCGCCACCGTCGTCAAAAAAGGAACTATCGTAAATGTTTATTTGACCGCCGCAAAACCCGCAGGTTGTCAATAAAAAATATAAAAAAAAAGTAGAAAAAAATATAATTTTTTTAAACAAAAAGTGAAAGATGCGGGTTATGTCGTCTTTCACTTTTGTGTTTTTGGAGAAAAGAATTTTTGAGATTATGGAAAAAATGTATAATAAAGTTACGGAAGACATTCTGTTGTCGTTGCGGACGGCTGTGGGTGCGGCGCAAGTGTTGACGGAAATGGAAGCGCGGCAAAATTATGGTCACGACGAAACCGAAGACCTCGTTTTTTTGCCCGAAGTGGTCGTAAAGCCGTTGGATACTGGGGGGGTCGCCCGCGTGATGAAAATTTGTAATGAACATCAAATTCCAGTCACCGTTCGGGGCGGTGGTTCGGGTTTGTCGGGCGGCGCGTTGCCTGTCATGGGCGGCGTGTTGATGACGATGGAAAAAATGAACCAAATTTTGAACATTGACCACGACAATTTTCAAGTGACCGTGCAGCCCGGCGTTATCACCGAAACGCTCCAAAATACGCTCAAAGAACAACAACTTTTCTATCCGCCCGACCCGTCGAGTCGCGGTTGGTGTTTCATCGGCGGCAATATTTCGACCAATGCAGGCGGTCCGAAAGCCGTCAAATACGGCGTGGTGAAAGACTATGTTTTAAACCTCGAAGTCGTGTTGCCGTCAGGCGAAATCATTTGGACGGGCGCGAACACATTAAAAAATTCAACGGGTTATAATCTGACGCAACTCATCGTCGGAAGCGAAGGAACGTTAGGCGTAGTGACAAAAATTGTATTGAAATTATTGCCGTATCCAAAATTTAATTTGCTGATGCTCGTTCCGTTCCGAAAGGCAGCAGAAGCATGTACGGCGGTGGCAGCCATATTTAGAGAGGGAATAATCCCGTCTGCGCTTGAATTTATGGAGCGCGAAGCCATCGAATGGGCGGTGCGTTATGTCGGAGACACGGGCATTGTGGTGGCGGATGACCATGCGGCGCACCTGTTGATTGAGGTTGATGGAAACGACATTGACGTGTTGATGAAAGATTGCGAAACCATTGCCACCGTCGTTGCGCAGTTCGATGTTGACGACATACTTTTTGCCGATGACGAAACCACAAAAACCAACCTTTGGAAATTGCGCAGAAATGTTGCCAATGCAGTGAAAGTAAATAGCATTTATAAAGAAGAAGACACCGTTGTGCCGCGTGCGCAATTGCCGCAATTGTTGAAAGGTGTGAAGGAAATTGGGGCGAAATATGGTTTTCAGTCAGTTTGTTACGGTCATGCGGGCGACGGAAATTTGCACGTCAACATCATCAAAGGACAATTGGACGAACACACTTGGGAACAAGTGTTGCCGACGGGCATTCGAGAAATATTTACGTTGGTGAAGCAATTGGGCGGAACTTTGTCGGGCGAACACGGCATCGGGTGGGTGCAACGCCCGTACATGGACATCATGTTTGACGAAAATTCGTTTGCCCTCATGCGCGGCATCAAAAACACATTCGACCCCCATCATATCCTAAATCCTAAAAAGATTTTGCCGTAAAAGTTCTGAAAAGTGGGTTTTATACTGGGGGGTAGGCATTTTCAGTAAATTTTCAAAAAAAACGTTATTCACACATTCGTGTAAATAACGTTTTTTTTAAAGTTGTTTTTTAGAATTTTTATGGATTGAGTATTAAATTTTTTCTATTTATGATTAAATTTCCGTTTTTGCGAATGATTTTTATAGTCCAATAAATAGACAATGCGATGGTCAGTATTCTTGGTAAATTTAGCATAAATCCGCCGACTGCCGAATGTTCTGTGCTGAACAAATGCCAATAAAAATTCATAAAAAAGTGCATAAAAATAGGTAGCCACAAGTTGCCTTTCCATTCCACAAACAACCATGCAAACCATACCGCGCCTGCAAAAGTAATGGCAACTACGCCAATGCTTTCGCTCAACGTATGGGCTTGCCAAAGGTGTAAAAAGCCAAAAATGAGTCCATTGATGACGACGGCAGGCAAAAAACCTAATTTTACGTGCCTAAACAGTTGTCCAAACAAAAATGCTCGGAAATACACTTCTTCTCTAAAACCGTCTTTGAATGCTTTTAAAATATTTTCGAGTAATGAGAACTCGTTGTTATATTCGCCCATCAAAGCATAACCTATTAACATCGGTAGCGTAAACAAAAAAGCATATTGTATGCCTTCGAGAAAACCATGACTCAATCCTAATTCAGTCATGATTTTATTGGGTTTGTGAAAAGCGGCGATGACGAGTACGGCAGGAATTAAATATTTTAATATTTGACCTGCGATTCTCCAATAGAAATTTACATTTTCTCCTTTGATTTGTAACCACACGTTGAGTTGGTCATTAAAATATTGAACGCAACAAACGGTCAGAATAACGGCTGCTGCCAATAATTGTCTTTTAGTGGTCGTCATCATCAAGTGATTTTTTTTATAGTTGATTAAATTATGGAATAAAAAAGCATCATTCTTCAAGACAAAGATACAATAAAAAAATAAATGGCACATGAAATCGAAAAATATTTTCAGCAACGATAAAAAAAAACGTCAAAATAGGGTAGCGAATGCTCAAAAGTGGCGAATATACTGGGGGGGGCATTTTTTATTCACTTTTTTTTAGATTTTACCCAACCTTTTGTATATTTAAACGGTCTATCTAAAATATATCATATTTCAATTAAAATATTTATCCAATGAAAAAATTATTATTTGCTTTCTTTTTGTTTGTTGTCAGTTTTGCGAAGGCGCAAGACGGATATCTCTCGGGCATGGTCGTTGATAAGGATAATGGAGAACCGTTGCCTTTTGCAACCGTCAAGGTTTTTAAAGATACCGTATCGGTGAAAACGATAGTCACAGATTTTGATGGTCTTTTTGCGGTTGATATTCCGATGGGAACGTATCGGCTAAACGTCCGAATTTTAGGTTATGATGTTCACGACACCACCGTCATCGTGAACAAACCAGATTTTCGACTGCTGCGCATTGGGTTGTCGAAAGAGGGTGTTATTTTAGAAAGTGTACAAAATCGTTGGAAAATAAAAACCGACCAAATTAATCCGCAAATGACAATTTGCGAATCTCCTCCTAAACTTAAAATAGAACCTGATTTTGGGAGAAAAGACGAGCTACATCAATTTAGAGACCCCGTTTTTAAGAGAAAGCGATGTTTGTTTACAAAGCGTAATCGTAGTAAGGTAAAGTGAAATAGCCCCAATTTTGTAATGAAAAATGGAATGATGGATAATATTTTTCGCTTGATGCGGATAATATTATCCATCATTTTTTTTTAATATTTTTTTTTTATTTAGTTTTATGATGATGATGACCAAAATGATGCTTTTTCGAGGTTGGATACTGGGGGGGGGCATCATTGGATAAAAAAAAGGCATTTTTAAAAAGTTAATGATAAATTTATATTATTTGAAAGCTCAAATGTGGAAAATCAAGGAAAAACGTGTAAAAAAAAATAAAAAATTAAGATAGGATTAACGTTAAATTAAAATAATGCTTTGTACCTTTGCGGCGAAATTACGCTATAACGTAGTTTTCAAGGAATTTACTACTACGAAATCTTTACATTTTTTTTAAGAATAAAGTTTTGA
Source organism: Bacteroidota bacterium (assembly GCA_046051005.1). GTDB lineage: Bacteria > Bacteroidota > Bacteroidia > Chitinophagales > Saprospiraceae > JAAFJT01. Next base: position 100 of record JBJOPA010000328.1, on the reverse strand, counting down.
AAAAATTGAACCGACAAGCGATGTCGAATCACTTACAAAAGAGGAGTATCCATGATTATCAACGTGTTTTGCATTTTGCGAAGCGAAGTTGTAGGGTCTT
>JBJOPA010000327.1:0-16900 GCA_046051005.1 Bacteroidota bacterium | reverse complement strand
ACGAATTAAAATATTTATAAATATTTTTAAATGTTTCATCAAAAAGCCATTCGCAACGCACGCGAATGGCTTTTTTGGGGTTTTATACTGGGGGGGGGCATTTTTTGGGTTTATTTTTATTCTTTTTTGAAAAAAAAACTGTTGTTAATACATTCACATCAAAAAAAAATATATTTTTGTAATACAAATTACGTTACAATTATTTTTTTTTAAAAAACCTTTATCATTTTTTTTAATTTTTTCAATTTAAGAAATAAAATATGAAAAAAATTTTACGTTTAGTGGCTTTTTTTGCTACGTTTTTGATGACGGGAACCATTTCGGCACAAGTTCAGCACCAGCGTTGCGGTTTGCATGAGCAAGACCGCCAAATTATTGAAGCGCAATTGTTGCGCAATAAAGCAATTTTGGCAAGTCGCGGCGGCACGTTGGAGACCCGTGCGGTGATTTATGTTCCCGTTATTTTCCATTTGGTTGCAAAAACAGACGGCACAGGTCGTTTGCCCGAAGCGAGAGTGATGGAAGAACTTTGCGCGCTCAATGAAATTTTCAGCGACCAAGAACTTCAATTCTATTTGCGTCCGTCGGAAGGCGGCAATCCGCCAGGCATTAATTATATCAACAACAGTAGTCTATACGATGCGCCTCGCCTCGCAGGAGACAACGCCCGTTTTGCACTGCGAAATAAGAAAAATGATGCCATTAACATTTTTATTGTTAACAGTGCAACTACACCTGGTAGTTTGGGTACCATGTTGGGATATTATCAAAATTCTTTTGATAGCATTTCTTATTCCGCAGACTGGATTGTGCAAATAAAAGGGGTAACAGGTTATGATGCCCTCACATTAGCGCATCAAATGGGTCATTTTTTCTCGCTGGTGCATACGCACAATGGTTGGGACACTGGTGCGTTGGCATTTAGTACTTCGCGTGCGCCTGCGGTTTCGCCTGATGGTCGAATCACTGAAAACGTAGCGCGTGACAATTGTAACGTAGCGGGCGATTTTCTTTGCGACACGCCTGCCGATTACAATGGTTTGAATGCAAGTGTATCTGGTACAGCGTGTACGAGAGAACAAAACTGGTATGACCCAACTGGTATACAATTAAAGGCGAATAATAATATAATGAGCTATTTTTCAGGTTGTGCAGGCTACGTTTTTTCTTCACAACAGAAAGCCATTATTCGCCTTGATTTGACGGCAAATACCAATCGTGCCTATATTCGGCGCAATTTTACGCCTGCTTTGTTGGCGGCAACGGCGGTTCCGACCTTAATTTCGCCACTTGCAAATGCGGTGCAACCATTTTATAATGCCGTGAGACTGAATTGGAATGCCGTTCCAAATGCGCAGGGTTATATGGTTGAAATTTCGCCATTTCAAACTTTTGATATAAATTTGATTTCCGTATTTTCGCCTTCCAATAGCATTGGGATTGACAATGCGTTTCTTCCTGCTGGGCAAGCGATGCTACCAAACCGAACCTATTATTGGCGTGTTCGCCCAGTTGTTTCCTATGCTTCTGCGGCGTTGGGTTGTACGCGATATTCGGTGACGAGTTCGTTCAGAACGAGTGCAATTGTGTCAACGCAAGAGTTAGAAGGCGTGAAAACATTTAGCGTTTCGCCAAATCCAATTGAACGTGGACAGGCATTGAATATCGAAATTTCGATGCAATCGAGCCTCGAAGCGACTGTTCGTTTGACGGATATTGCAGGAAAAACCATTCGTTCAGAAAAAAGAACTTTTGCCGCAGGCACCAATCGTTTCGATTGGCGAATCGAAGATTTGAGCGCGGGCATGTACATACTTTCTGTCGAAAATGCAGAAGGCATTGCCAGCAAAAAAGTCGTTGTGACGAATTAAAATATTTATAAATATTTTTAAATGTTTCATCAAAAAGCCATTTGCGACGCACGCGAATGGCTTTTTTTAGGTTTTATACTGGGGGGGGCATTTTTTTTGATTTTTTTACTCCATTATAATTTTCTTTTTGATTGATTTTGTGTTTTTATAAAAATGAAGTTATAAAATATTGATAATCAATTATTTAATAAAAATATTTATGATTGTGAAAAATATTGAATTTATTTGACTTTTGATGAATTGTGCTTTTTATTCCTTTTATAACCAACGTTTTATGTAGTTGGAAAACCAATAATCGAGCAAACCGCGTTTTTTGTCGGCTTTATACTGGGGGGTCGGCAATTCGCCCGACCAATCGCGTGTTGGATTGGTTTGGTTTAATTCACTTTTAATTTGTTGTAAAATTAAAATATATGGATTGTAAAAATATCTCAATACATTTTCAGATAAAATATATTTTTTAGGTGCAAATATTTGATGCCCATCACCATAAGTTTTCAAGCCGTGAAAATGGAAAAAAATGGGTGAAAATGCTTGTCGCGTTGTTTTTTCTATTCCATTTATTTTGAATGTTTCGTTTTCGTTAAACTCATATTGTTGCACATTCCAAGGCGCAAGTCCGCCACCGAGATGTTGCAACACATGTACGCCCTCGAAGCGGGTTGTCCAATCGTCGAGGTATTTTTGGTCTCCAAATTTGCCGTCTTCTTGCCGATTGAAACACCATTCGAGGCATTGTTCGCGCCACCAATTCAGGACTTTTTTCCCGTTTTCATCGTTCCGAAAATAGACAAATTGAACGCAATAAATGCCAGATTTTTTAGATTGGTCGTACTGTCTGGTATAACGATGTTCTGTAATGAGAACCGATTTTGAATCGTCTAATTCCTCAATCAAAACAGATGGATTATTATAAAACCACATGTCTGCATCAATATAAGTACAATTTGGTAGCTGAAATTTTTCTAAACAATAACGCACCACCGACGGCGTACAAGTCCAGCAATATTCGCCTCGCGTGCGCGTCGGTTTGATGGAAAGTAGGGCTTCGTCTTCAAATTCGGCAAGCGAAATGGGCGTGAGTTGGGTCAAATTTGACGTTTTTTTGAGCAATTGCAGCATCTCAAAACAGTCGTCGTCGAAGCAAACGACATAGAGATGAAAGGTTGCGCCTGTTGCCTGCAACGACCGAAAAGTAGCCATTCCACGCGACAGATAATTGGAATCAAACAAAGTGCAAAAATGTAACATCAGATTTTTTTATGTGTAAATATTTGAAAATGAATAGATTAGCTTTCAGGCGCAAGCCGCACGACGAGTCCATCAATTTGCGCGGCGATTTTTATTTGACAACCCAATCGGCTATTCGACTCGAAATGTAGGGCTTGGTCGAGCATCAATTCTTCGTCGTAGGTGGGCGGCGCGAGCGCGTGGTCAGACTCGACGTAGCAATGACACGAAGCGCACAACGCCATGCCGCCGCACGTGCCTTCAACGGGCAATTCGTAGGCTTTGCAGAGTTCCATGAGGTTCAATGCCATGTCTTCGGGTGCTTCGAGTGGGTGTGAATTGCCTTCGCGGTCAATTACATTTACAATAATCATATAATTTTTAAATTATTTAAAACGTCTTCTGACCAATTTTACGAATCGTTGCGCGTGTTCGTTTCGGTCTTCGTTGACCGCCCAATTATTTTCGACGGCAACGGGCATTAGGATTTGAAACGCCGCTTGCACGTCCGACATTTGTTGAATTTGCTGCAACGTGGCACTGTATTTTTCTGCATTTCCTGCAAAAAGTTCTTTGATATTTAAGATTTTGTCATTGATGCTGAATGCCTTCGTGATGTCCGCAATGGGCATCTGACTGAGTCGGTCAGACAATTCATTTCCGCCTTTTTCTGCAAAAATGGCTTTGATTTCGCTGCTAATTTTGCCAAAATCGCTTTCAACGGGTTTGGATACTGGGGGGGGGGGCGGTGGCGCGGGTGCGACCACTTTTTCCTCCATTTTTGGCGGCGCGGGCGGTGGCGGTGGAGTAGGGCGCGGTGCTTCTACTTTTGGCTCGACCTTGATTTCGGGTTTGGGCGCGGGTGGCGGTTCGGGCTTGGGGATTTCGACGCGCACTTCGGCACGCGGCGTAGGATTTGCCTTCGGAATCGAAACGTTGGGCGCGCTTGTGGCAGCTTGCGTTTCCAAATTTACAAATGTTTCATATAGATTTCGGATATATTCGAGCATCAAATCGCGTTCGATACTGGACACGGCTTTTTCGTTGGCAACCATATTTCGATACAACGAAATAACTTTTTCTAAATGCGTTTTCGCTTGTAAAAGACTCATAATCTTCTCAAATTTATATTTTAAAAACTTATTTTACTTCAATTTTTATAAATGTTGTGCAAAAATACAAAAAACTATTTATCTTGAACAAGATTCGCTAAAAAACGTTTAAAAACAAGAAAAAGATATACCTTTGCGCCGCTTTTTTAAGAATTTTTTTGCGGAAAAAAAATAAATGGAATCGTGTTTGTAAATTGATGTAAATTAATATTTCGTTCAAAAAAATGAAAAAAGATTTGTTAGACCTGCGCGTCGAAGACGTGATTGTGGCACTCGTGCCTGAATATGACGACGATATTGACGGCGAATATTGGGACGCATATATCCTAAATTTGAAAGAAGAACCTTTAAAAATGGTCATGATTACCTCGCGTGGCTACGGCGAAAACGAAAAAGGAGAAAAAATAGAAACCACCAAATTGCGTTATTTTTTCGATTTCGTGATGCCCAACGAGGTTTATTTGATTGAACCAGTTGAAAAAACGGTTTTGACGATGGCTAATGAATATTGGATTAGTTTTATGTATGACGGTCATATGTACGACAAAAAATATATTTTTGTTCCAGGAAGTGTAAGTCCCGAACACTTTACAAACGTCCCCGTCGTGAACAGAAAAGGCGTGATGATTCGCTAAAAAAAACTTTTAGACCGTTAGTTAAACGTTGAGAAAATAGATGAAAAAAAAGATAGAAAAAGAGACCATAAACGACAAAAGACCGAAAAAAGTAAGCGAATCGCGCACCACGATGACCGAAATGATTATGCCCAACGACACCAATCCGATGGGCAATTTGATGGGCGGTTATATGTTGCGTTGGATGGATATTGTGTGCGCCATTTGTGCGGGACGGCATTGCGAGAGTCATGTTGTGACGGCTTCGGTGGACCACGTTTCATTCACAAAAGGCATTCCGTTGGGTGACGTGATTACGTTAGAGGCTTGCGTGACGCGGGCTTTTAGTACGTCGGTCGAGGTTTTTGTGGAGGTGTTCGCGCATGACGTGAAGGGGCAAAACCCGCGTCGCTGCAATCATGCCTATTTTACGTTTGTTTCGTTGGACGAAAATCGCAAACCGCAGTTGGTTTCGCAAGTCATTCCGCTTTCTGCCGAAGAGGAAAACCAGTTTGAAGGTGCGTTGCGACGCAGGGAATTGCGCCTCATTTTGAGCGGACGCATGAAACCCGAAGAAGCCACTTCGTTGAAAAGTATCTTGGAAATCGGCGAGTAAAGAATTTTTTTCGGATAAAAAAAAGCATCATTTCAGACCTAATTTGGGTTGAAATGATGCTTTTTTTATCGTTTATACTGGGGGGGTGCTATTTTTCAGTCATTTTTTTGACTTTATGAATTTTTATAAATTAATATTTTTATAATTTATTTTTAAGGAATTTGAAACTAAATAAATCATTTTTTTTTGAAATTTTATTAAAAACTGATATAAAAACAGATAAGATACAGAAAATAATTTATACCTTGTGCCAAAAATCGGGAATTACGTTTTTTTTCGTGAAAATTTTTAGCCTTCAAAGGTTTGTTTCTCGTGAAAAAAAGGTCAAATTTTAGGTAAAATGAGTTGGAGAGAAAAAATTTTCAAATCATTAACACGACGTAAAGAAAGGCTTCGTATTTTCGCTTCAAAATTTCGTGAAATTATATTTCAACCTAATTTTCGATTGGATAAAAAATAGCTTCGGCTATACTTAAAAATCTGAAAAAAACTATATAAAAAAAACAAACGATTGGAGTTGTGGAATGATTTTGCAGCGTCAAAACTTATCAGTTGAGCCGTTGCAACCCTAAACAAAAGTTTGGAAAAACGTTAAAAAAGTAGTTAAAAAGTAGTTGTATGAAAAGACGTTTACTCCTTGCTGCTGCTGCGGTAGCAGTTTTCGGAACAGTCAGAGCGCAAGACGTTCACTACACACAGGCAAATTTGCTGCCGACTCTCACCAATCCCGCTCAAACGGGCAACTATGAAGGCACTTTCCGCTTGGGAGGTTTGTATCGTAGCCAGTGGTCGCAGGGTATCAAAAATGGCTATTCTACGCCATTGGCATTCGCCGATTTCAACATCAATGGTTTCCGAAAAACGGATTGGATTGGTTTGGGTGTGAATTTTTATCAAGACAAAGCTGGTATCGCCGCTTTGACGCAAAGTCTTGCGGGCATCACAGGCGCGTATCACATCGGACTCAACCGCAAAATGACTTCGGTGGTTTCGTTGGGCGTTTCCGTAGGTTTTGGGCAACGTCGGGTGGACGAAACCAAACTTCGCTTTGAAGGCGGTTTGTTGACGGGTAACAATGCTGACTACCCTAATATCACCAATGATGCCTTGAACTATACCGACATCGGTGCAGGGATTGATTATTATACGAAAATTGGCAAGGCAGACCGATTCAACATCGGTTTGAATGTAGCGCACTTGGTGGCTCCGAAGTTTAACCTCGTTACGCCAACGGCTTTCAAATTGTCGTCTTTGTTGATTTTTCATACCGAATACGAACGCGCATTGGGCAAACGCCTTTCGGTAACGCCAAGTTTGTTGCTTCGCAAAGCCAATGCAGGCAGTTTCACAGGCAATTTGATGGCAATGGGTGCGTATAAACTCGACATCAAACGCAATATTGCCCTTCGCGCAGGCGCGGGCTATCGTTTTGGCGATGCGTTGATGTTGTTGTTGGGCGTTGATTACGGAAGTTTCCGAGTTGGCGGTGCATTTGATTTGACGACTTCGGCAGTTCGCAATGATACCAATATTCAAGATGGTTTTGAAGTGGGCTTGACGTACATCGGCAAAATCTATAAAAAACCAAACGTCAAACCTGTCATCATTTGCCCACGTTTCTAAATACGTTTCTAAATTATTTTTTTATTGTTTCCTTTTAAAAAGTTATTTTTTATAAAAAAACAATAAAAAATGGTTTGGATACTGGGGGGTAGCCTTTTTTAGCAAAAAATAAGATTTTTACAAAAAATATTTTCATTTTATGATGAAATTCAAAAATATAGTTTTGTCAGCCGTGTTAGTGGGCGGCAGTTTGACTGCTGCTTTTGCGCAGCCTGTAAACGGTAGTCGTCCCGAAGCAATGTTAGCGGTTGCAGAAGAAAAATTGGCGGCAAAAGATTTTTACAATGCCGTTGATTGGTACGAAAAATATTACAACGCCACCAAAGACAGAGGCGTAGCGTATCAAATTGCACAATGTTATATGTCTTTGCATGATTATGCGAAAGCAGAAACATGGCTCGTGCGCACGCTCGACGGACAAAAGAAAATGCAGACGGACGAATATCCAGATGCGCGTTTTCATTATTCGAGAATGTTGAAAATGAACGAAAAATATGACGATGCCATCGCCAATTTTGAGGAATATTTGCAGACATCGAAAAATGAAACCCTCAAAACTTTGGCAAAATCAGAGTTGTTGGGTGCAAAATTGGGTGCTTCGATGAGAGAGGCTTCTAAACCAACCATCGAAAATGGCGGCAATGTTTTGAACTCGCCGAGTGAGGAATATTCCCCTGCGCTCGCGCCTGATGGGTCGCTCTATTTTGTGGCATATCGTTCAGACGAAGTCATCACGTTGAACGGAAAAGAAGGCGATTATCACGCCAAAATTTTCAGAACAAAACGCAATGAAAAAGCGTCTAAATGGGACGAACCCGAAGCACTTGGAGCAGAAGTAAACCGTCCAGGTGTCAATCAAGGCAATGTTGCATTTTCAAGAGACGGCAATGTGATGTATTTCACACGAGTTGAACTCGATGGAAACAACCTCAGTCAAAGCAAAATTTTCTACTCCGTCAAAGCGGGCAACCAATGGGGCGCGGCGCAAGAAGTAGCAGGAATCAACGGTGAGTTTATCGCAAAACAACCTTCGATGGGCGAATTGTATGGCAAAACCGTTTTGTTTTTCGTTTCAAATATGGAAGGAACAAAAGGCGGTTTCGATATTTTTTATGCCGAACGCAAAGACGACGGTTCGTTTGCTGCGCCCGTTAATTTGGGAACAGGCATCAACACCGTAGGCGACGAAGAAACACCATATTATAGCAATGGCAAATTGTATTTCAGTTCAACGGGTCATGCGGGCATTGGTGGTTTCGATATTTTCCAATCTGCTTGGAATGGTTCGGCTTGGGCAGAACCTAAAAATATGGGCAAACCTTTCAACTCTTCGGCGGACGACAAATCTTATTCGGCGGACGCGGACGGAAATGGTTTTGTCGTTTCTAACCGCGCAGGCGGTCGTTCTTTGAAATCAAAAACTTGTTGCGACGACATTTGGGTCATTTCTGTTCCACCAATCGAAGCAACGCTTAAAGTAATTGCTTTGGAAGACGGCAAAAAATCTTCGGGTGGCGTGAAATTCCGCTTGTTGGAAAGCACAACGAAAATCGGTGAAAACGAAGGCGCAGATTACGAATCTCCCCTCGCACGCGAAAAATCATACACCGTCATTGCTTCAAAAGAAGGTTTTTATGGCGATACCATTCGCTTCACAACTGTAGGTTTGGCGGCTTCGCAAATGTTTAGCAAAGAAGTGAAATTGCGCGCTATTCCGCCTGCGATTCCAATTATCGTGACGTTGATGGCAACCAATAAGAAAAGTTATAGCGATTTGACTTATACGTTGATTGACAAAGGCTCGAAAAAAACCGTTGCTACGGGTAAAGGCGCGGCGTACAATACAAAATTGGAACGCAACGTAGAATACATGCTCATCGGTTCAAAAGATGGTTACATTTCGGACACCGTCGCTTTCAACACCAATGGCATCATGGCGACTACTACGATTACTAAAATGGTGGCTCCACGAAGAACGATTCGCAATTCAGAAAAAATTGTTATAAACAATATTTTCTATGCGTATAACAGTGCCGACATCACATTTGAAGAAGCAAAACGCGCTTTGGATTATGTGAATGAAATCATGGTTAAAAATCCAACCATCGTTATCGAATTGGGTTCGCATACGGACTCACGCGGTAAAGATGATTATAATATGAATCTTTCTCAACGTCGTGCGGAATCGGCAAAACAATATTTGCTCAGCAGAGGCATTTCGCCTGACCGCATTGTTGCCAAAGGTTATGGTGAAACGCAAATCATCAATCAGTGTCAAAACGGCGTAAAATGTTCGGACGATGAACATCAACAAAACCGTCGCACCGAGTTCCAAATTATTGCAGGTCCAAAAGAAATTGTAATCGAAGAACAAGGCGATTAATTTTTTTTGTTAATCCATAAAAAAAGCCTCATGTGCGTGCGCGTGAGGCTTTTTTTTTATAGATTTTATTTTGCTTATTTTTTGATGTTAAAATAGCCCCCCCCCAGTATTTGAGCGTTTTTTCATGGGTGAATGTTCAAATCTAATTTCTCTTTCATCTTTTCATTTCCGTAATAATCATGTAAAAACATAGGAAAAGCACTAAGCACCGCCACTTTTTGCTCTTTTATGATGTATTTTTCTAATTGTTTAGAAAAAATAAATAGCTGTGAAATCAAGGTGTCTGGTAATTCAAAAGTGTCATTTGTAATAAAATTTGCTTTTTTCAGATGGGCTAAAATTACTTTTTTCCAAGTATCCAGATTATATTTTTTGCAATTCTCTAAATCTTTTCTGGCTTCTTTATAAACCACATTTTTATATCTAACATTATTTTTACAGGAAACTGTTGTCTCCTTAAATGTATTATAATCGCAAATATGCCTCAACGCTTCCACCATTGGATAACTGACATATAATTTGCCTTTATCTGTTTCTTCGTTAAAAAAATCAAGTAATTCTCTTAATTTGTCATCGTCGGCAATCGTAGAATGACCATCATAGTCGAAAAATAGATAGATTTCAGCAAAATTATCTCTGTTATAATTTTTTAAGATACGATTTCTCTTGATGTTTCTTTCTTTTATCAAATTAAAGGTATCTAAATCTTCATCAGCTTTGATTGCTTCATAAAGCTGATATATTTCGCCACCATAAGCACATTGAACGATTGTGCCAATTTGAGGAAAAACCTTCTTCAAATTGGAAACGATTTGTTCTTCTGTTTTCTCTCCTTCAAAAATAAATAATATTTTATTTGACATCGAATGCACCCGCTTTATACATTTTTTCAATATTATGGGCTTCTCTCAATTCTTTTTGCGTACTTTTTGAAAATGACTGAATTTTCTTTTCTGTCATCGTAAAATAACAATCTGGGCGCAACAAATCATTCGTCATAATGGAAACATTATGCGTCGTCAAAATAAATTGAGCACCCGTTTCTTTCAGCTTTTCAACAATTAAGTTAGACAAGGAATGATGATAAAAAGCATCAAATTCATCAATGAATAGAAAAGAAACACTTATGTTTTCTTTAATGTTTTGATACCAAAAATAAAAAAGCGCAAGTGACATCGTACCCGTAGAAGCAACTTGTGTAAATGGCATTAATTTTCCATTTAAGTTAAATGCAATCGTTCTTTCACCTGTCTCAAACTTTATATCACTTAACTTACATTTGACTCCTGCTTGATTCAAAATTTTTTCAAAATCTTGCGTATTCCCTTTTTCAGCAATATCACGCAATATGTTTTTGCCGCTATTCTCTTTGCCAAAAAACATATTTCCTTCTTGTAAAGAACGAAAATATAACATTTTTTCAACAAAAGAAAGAAAAGACAAAAAGGTTGCGTTTGTCTCATTTTGCTCTAAAACAGTATTATTTTTTACATATTTTAAAATGGACAATTCGGGATTTTCTATGGCTGTTTTTAAGGTTTCTGCGCCTTTAAAACGTATGGTTGCGTTGGTCGAGTCGGTTCTATCAAAAAACGCAAGTTCTTCATTGTCTATTTTGAAACTTTCATAGACAATCTTTTTATAATCCGATTTTCGATATTCGTAAACGATTACTTTTGAATCAATTAAAAATTCATAATAAAAATTAGCGGTCTTTGCATTGGAATAAGCATTTTGATAATTGTCATAAAACCCTTCAATCTTATAACTTTCTGTCAAATGCCCAATGATATCAAAAATAGCCAATGCCAAATTTGATTTCCCAACGCCATTTTTTCCGTAAATAATTGCATTGTTGACAATGTTATTTTTGATAGAACTCTTATTAAATTCATATCCATTCACATTTGTCAAGTCTAATTCAAAGTCCTTTTCAAAACTTTTAAAATTTGAAACCTTAAATTTTTTTATCATATTCTGCTTTTTATACCACAAAGGTAATAAAAAAAAACAATTGCCGTAATTTTTTTACGGCAATTTTACGTAAAATTACAAGATGAATTTAAAAAAAGAAAAAAATAGCCCCCCCCCAGTATATTTCCGATTTTTGAGGCGATTTTAGAAAAATCTTACAGAAAACCAAAAAGAAAGCCTAACTTTGCGGCGAAAATAAGAAGAAGAGAAAAAAGAATTTGACTATGATGTTAAAAAATTTGAAAGTGATTTACGAAGACAATCACTTGATAGCTATCAACAAACCCGCAGGATTATTGGTGCAAGGAGACGAAACGGGCGACACGCCACTCGTAGATTTCGTAAAAGAATATATCCGAATCAGATATGACAAACCCGGTGACGTGTTTCTCGGCGTTTGCCATCGAATTGACAGACCTGTGAGTGGAGCCGTCATTTTTGCGCGCACCACCAAAGCATTGTCCCGCATGAATATTTTGTTTAGAGACCAAAAAATAGACAAAACATACTGGGCAGTCGTCAACGAACGCCCAGAAGTGGAGTTCGGAACACTTGAACATTACCTTTGGAAAGACCGCGAAAGAAATATAACAAAAGCATTGGAGGCTCCCAGTCGTCGCCACCCTGACGCTAAATTTTCGACGTTGAGCTACGAACTCATCTCGTCGCAAGGCGAACAACATTTGCTCGAAGTGAAACCCGCTACGGGCAGACCGCATCAAATTCGCGCACAACTCGCCAAACTCGGCACGCCCATCAAAGGCGATGTAAAATACGGCGCACGCGGTGGAAACAAAGACCAATCTATTCACTTACATTGCAAAAAAATGTCTTTTGTTCACCCCGTTTTGAAAGAACAAATCGAAATAGAAGCCGAAGTGCCGAACGACCAAATTTGGCATTTGTTTGAAAATTCTTATGCGCCTAAACCGAAAAAAAGGTTTCGATAAATGAAAAAAAGCACGTTGCCGCTTTGGAAATCTGTGGTCGCGCTCGTGCGTAAGGAATTTACGCTCGAATTGCGACAACGCTATGCTTTGGGCGGCATTTTGTTGTATGTCGTTTCGACCGTTTTTGTTACTTATTTGGCGTTTATGAAAATTCGCCCCGATGTCTGGAACGTTTTGTTTTGGATTATCAGCCTCTTTGCGTCCGTCAACGCCGTCGTGAAGAGTTTTGTACAGGAAAACAATGCACGACAACTCTATTTCTACCAAATCGCCAACCCAACGGCGTTCATTTTGGCAAAAATTATCTACAATTCTGCCTTGCTTTTGGTCATCAATTTGCTGCAATTTGGCGCGTTGAGCCTTGCCGTTGGCAATCCAGTTAAAGATTTTACGTTGTTTTTGCAGATTTTGGCGATGGCGAGCCTTAGTTTTGGCATTGCCTTGACGTTCACGTCTGCCATTGCTGCCAAAAGCAATAATGCCGCTACGATGACGGCAATTTTATCATTTCCGATTGTGATTCCCATTCTTTCTACGCTCATCAAATTGTCTGCTTCTGCCTTGCGACTGTTGCAAGACACCGCCTATCACGAAGATTTTATAAATTTATGGGCAATTGACGCAATTTTATTAGGTTTGTGTCTCGTTTTGTTTCCATATCTTTGGCGAGATTGATTTTGTTTTTTCGGATTTTCAAGATTCAAATATGGCGACGGCACGCACGGGCGAGCCTGTGCCGCCTCTTATTTTGAGGGGCAAAGCAATGAAACGAAAACGCCCGCGTCCTACTAATTTATATAAATTTATCATGTTTTCGTAATGCGTGAAGCCCAATTCTCCGCAAATTTGATGTACTTCTCTATTCGATATCTTTGGAATGCCCGGTGACATGGTTTCGACTCCGAAGGCGGCAATTTCTTTTTCTCCTAAATATCTTGCGGCGGCGGCGGTGATGCCAGGTCCGTTTTTCCAATTTTCTGTTCCCCAATTTTTTCTGTAATGGTCGGTGTACAACAACACGGTATCGCCTTTTTTGATAATTACTTTTGCGTGGTGGCAAGCGGCTTCGATTTCGTCGGCATCAATAAATTCTTTCAATCCTTTGTGCGAAAAGTCCAAGCAAACGCCTTCGGTATAAAACAGATGCAATGGCATTTTGTCAATGGATTGCCCCACATACGGTCTGCCCATGTGATTGAGGGCATCTACGTGCGTGCCAGTGTGTTCGCTCATTTCCAATTTATAAACGCTTGGTGTGTGCGTGGTCGGGTTTTCAATGCCTTCCCATGCTTCGTGCGTAGCATGAACACGCATGTTGACGGCAGGAAGCCCATTGAAAACGGGCATTTCTGAATAAATCTCTTGGCTTAAATCAATAATTTCGGTCATATTCTATTTTTTTTCAACTTTTAAATATCTTCATTTTTTTGAAAACTTATACAAAGGTAAAATTTTTCTCATTTTTTTTTGAAAAATAGCCCCCCCCAGTATAAACCGCCCTTTTTCGCGTTTTTTTCAAAAAAATGATAAAACAAGAAAATTTTAAAAAAAGTCCCGCAGGGACGACCGTTATATTAGCGTGGCGTTTCAACGCATCGCGGTTTTTTTGCGTTTTTTTTCTAAAAATATTTTCACCAAAACATTATAAAAAAACAACTTATATTATTTCACATAATTTTTGTAAAATTATTTTTTTTCACGAATCATTAACCTTTGTTTGCCAAATTAATCTTATCTTTGCGGCGATTTTCGTAAGAAATCAGTTAAAAAGTTTGTTTTTTCATTATTTATAATTTTTTATTTCGATGCTATCGGTAAATAACGTAAGTCTTCAATTTGGGAAAAGGGTTTTGTTTGACGAAGTAAACCTTAAATTTCAGCGTGGCAATTGCTACGGTGTCATTGGGGCAAACGGCGCAGGCAAATCAACATTTATGAAAATCCTTTACGGCGCAATCGAACCCAATCGCGGTTCCGTTGACCTCGAATCGGGCAATCGTATGGCGGTTTTGACCCAAAACCACTTTGAATTTGACGAGTTTTCGGTGCTGGACACCGTCGTCATGGGGCATAGAAGACTCTATGATATAATGAAAGAAATGAATGCAATTTACGAAAATCCAGAAGCTACCGAAGAAGATTCGCTTCGCGCTGCTGAATTGCAAGACCTTTTTGGCGAAATGGACGGTTGGACAGCCGAATCCGATGCCGCCGAATTGCTCTCCAATTTGGGCGTAAAAGAAGATTTGCATTATCGCCTCGTCAAAGAATTGACGGGTTCGGAGCGTGTAAAAGTATTGTTGGCGCAGGCATTGTTCGGAAATCCAGACGTGTTGATGATGGACGAACCGACCAACGACCTCGACGCAGAAACCTCTGAATGGCTCGCCGACTTTTTGGCAAGTTACGAAAATTTGGTGATTGTTATCTCGCACGACCGTCACTTTTTGGACATGGTTTGTACGCACGTCGTGGACATTGACTTCTCGAAAATCAGAATGTACACAGGTAACTACACATTCTGGTACGAAACCAGCCAATTGTTGTCGAAACAAATGGCAGATAAAAACAAAAAAGTAGAACAAAAACGCGCCGAAATGATGGAGTTTATCGCTCGATTCTCGGCAAATGCTTCTAAATCGAAACAAGCGACCAGCCGTAAAAAAGCACTCGACAAACTCAATTTGGAAGACATGCGTCCGTCGAGTCGCCGCTATCCGTTCATCAACTGGAAGCCTGAACGCGAACCGGGCAACGAAATTTTCCGTTGCGACGGCTTGGGCAAAAAAGACATCAACGGAGAATGGTTGTTTAAAGATATTTCATTTTCTTTCAATAAAGGCGACAAAATTGCCTTCGTTTGCCGCAATCAAAATGCGTTGACCGCGTTTTTTGAAGTCATGGCAGGCGTGCAAACCGCCGACACAGGCACTTTTGAGTTTGGACAAACCATCAAAATGGAATATACGCCAAACGACAATACGCCATTTTTTGAAAAAGTGAACGACCAAAACCTCGTGGATTGGTTGCGTCAATATTCAAAAGAAAAAGAAGAAACCTTTATTCGTGGATTTTTGGGACGCATGTTGTTCTCGGGCGAAGAAGTTTTCAAAGGCGCAAGCGTGTTGTCGGGTGGTGAAAAAGTGCGTTGTATGTTTTCAAAATCCATGTTGGGCGCGCCTAATTTCTTGATTTTGGACGAACCTACCAATCACCTCGACCTCGAAAGTATTACGGCTTTGAACAATGCGATGACCGATTTTCCTGGAAATATGATTTTTACTTCGCATGACTTCCAAATCATGGACACGGTCGGCAATCGCGTAGTCGAAATTTCCGCAACGGGAATGATTGACCAGTTGATGACCTTTGGTGATTACATCAAATCTGACAAAGTGAAAAACCTCCGCGCCGAAATTTACGGCGATTTGGTTGAAGGATAATTTTTATATCAACCCATAAAAAAAACGGTTCGCTTATACGCGAGCCGTTTTTTTTATCAAAAATGCGACCCCCCCAGTATAAAACGGAATTTTTACCTTAAATTCTGAAAAAAAAGTCCCGTAGGGACGACCGTTATATTAGCGTGGCGTTTCAACGCCTCGCGATTCCGCGCCGAAATCTGTTGCGATTTTTTTCCGTAATTTTTATAATTTTCTTTACGTTTTTTTTAAAAAGAAAAATTTTTGTTTATAAAAAAAATACGTTTTCCATCTTCGGCGTTGATATTTTTTTAATCGTTTCTATTTCATAAACAAAAAAAAATAGCAGTCGGAAAATTTTCCAACTGCTATTTTTTTTCAAGGAATTGAGGAACAGAAAATTATTCCAACAACAATTTTTGATTCGGGATAATGGCTTCATTGCTGCCCAAATCATTCAACGCTCTCAATTTTTCGACTGACAAACCATGTTGACGCGCAATATTAAATAACGTTTCTCCTTCCAAAACCAAATGATATTTCTTGTAATTTTTAACTTCATTAGAAACGACTGCGCTTTGCGGCGTAGCTTCTGCGGGTTTAGTCGGACCTTTGAAACTAAATTGACGCGCTACTGGACGTTGCGGTTCATCTCCTTTCAAGGCAGTTTTTGCATCAACTACTCTTGAATTGGTGTTCGCACAAGCGCAATCTTCGATTTTCAAAACTTGCCCCACCAAAATGCGTTCGCCTGCTGACAAACCATTGATACAACGCAATTTCTCTTCTGTCAAATTATTTTTTTTCGCAATAGAGTAGGGGTTGTCTCCTTTCTGAACGACATAAAAACCTGCACCTTTTTTGATAAACATGACGTTTTCGGTCGTCGGTTCTACTTTTTTAGGCGCACCTTTTGCAGAAACGACATCTTTTTTCTTCTCAACGACTTTTGGTTTCACCGTTGATTTGACTTTTGGCTGATACGTGATGCGTGGTTTTGGGTCAGGTTTTGGCTGATTGACGTATTTTTTACGTTCCGTAGGTGCTTTTTTCGTTGCAGCATAATTTTTAGGAACATAATTTTCAGGCAATTTCGTAGGCGGCG
>JBJOPA010000326.1:0-20711 GCA_046051005.1 Bacteroidota bacterium | reverse complement strand
ACCATTTTTAGGGTATAAAAACTTTCTAAATGTCTCACTTCGCAAAGGTAAGTGTTTAAAAACGTTGATTTTTCGCACATATCAATAAAGATATAATTTTTTTTATTTAATGTCAGTAGTTTTTGAGTCATTTCCTTGTATCTGACCGTTTTTGATGTAAAATAGGAAGAGATTTAAACCACTTTTGCATAAATTTATATTTCAAAAATTGCGGAAAAAAAATGTTAGTTTTTGAATTTTGTGTAATTTTTTGAATGTTTTAATGCCATTTTGTTAAACAAATGATGTTTTGTGAAATTATTTTGTTTTTTTTATTTGTAAAAAAGTAGATGAAATGAAAAACGTTTTGAGATTCGTATTAACTTTGTGTTGCGATTGGCGCGTTTTGATAATACTTTATTTTTTTATCATTCAACCTTAAATTCTTTTTTTGAAAAAATGAATAAATCACCCGACCTTGACCCGATGGACAAACAGATTTTGGCAATTTTGATGAAAGATGCCAAAACGCCTTATACTGACATTGCAAAAATGGTGCATGTGTCGGGTGGAACGGTTCACGTGCGCATGCGCAAACTCGAACAAATGGGCATCGTGACAGGTGCCAGTTTGACGATTGATTACACAAAATTGGGATACGATATTAGCGCGTTTTTGGGTATTTATTTGGACAAAAGTTCGCTTTACGACGAAGTGGCGAAAGAACTTGAAAAAATTCCAGAAGTCGTTGCCGCGCACTATACGACGGGTTTGTATAGCATTTTTGTACGCATTATTTGCCGCGACACCACGCATTTGAAGGAAGTTTTGCACGACAAAATTCAAAAAATTGGTGGCATTCAACGCACCGAAACTTTCATTTCGTTGCAAGAAAGCATCAATCGTCCGATTGCGTTTTTGGACGATTTTAATTGAGATTTTATTGATTCTTCCTCCAATTTTCTCCAAATAACGACGAATTATTATTACGTTTCCAACGAGTCATTTTTCTGCTTTTCAAAAGTTGGAAAAATGACTTTTCTTGTTTTTTGAAGAAAAAATGCCCCCCCCCAGTATAAACGCCGTTTTTTGCTGTTTTTTTGGAAAAAAGGGATTAAAAAAATATCAACGCAAAGGCTGAAAAACGAATTTTTCTGAAAACAAAAATCTTTTTTCAAAAAATGAAATTTTAAAACTACAAAAAAACGTATTTTTGCCGCCCAATCGAAAGATTGAAAATTGAGAGATAAAAAAATCATAAAAAGATAAAAAGAAATATACGATGTTTGAAGGTTTAAATGAACGTCTCGAAGGCGCGTTTAAGGCGTTGCGCGGCGACAACAAGATTACGGAACTGAACGTTGCGCAAAGCATTAAAGAAATTCGTCGTGCGTTGGTCGAAGCCGACGTAGAATATAAAGTTGCCAAAGAATTTACCGACCGCGTGCGCGACAAGGCACTCGGCACGGAAAACGTCTTGAAAGCGGTGAAACCAAGCGAGTTGATGGTGAAAATTGTCAACGACGAACTGACGGCACTCATGGGCGGTCAAGCGGCGGGCATCAATTTGAAAGGCACGCCGACCGTGATTCTCATCGCAGGCTTGCAAGGTTCGGGTAAAACGACGTTTACGGGCAAACTCGCCAAGTTTTTGAAAGAAAAACGGCAGAAAAAACCAATGGTCGTTGCCTGCGACGTATATCGTCCTGCGGCGATTGACCAATTGACCGTGTTGGCGGATTCTATCGGCGTTCCGATTTTTAAAGATGTGGACAGCAAAAATCCAGTCGAAATTGCGTTGCGCGCTATCGCCGCCGCAAAAACGATGGGTTGTGACACCGTCATTGTGGATACTGCGGGTCGTTTGGCGGTAGATGAAGCGATGATGAACGAAATTTTCAACGTCAAACAAGCCATTTCGCCAAACGAAACTTTGTTTGTCGTGGATTCGATGACAGGTCAAGATGCGGTGAACACGGCAAAAGCATTTAACGACCGCCTCAATTTCGATGGCGTGGTGTTGACCAAACTCGACGGCGACACACGCGGTGGCGCGGCGTTGACCATCAAATATACGGTCGGAAAACCCATCAAATTTGCTTCGACGGGCGAAAAATTAGACGCGCTCGACGTGTTTTATCCAGACCGTATGGCAAATCGAATCTTGGGCATGGGCGACGTGGTGTCGCTCGTGGAACGCGCACAAGAACAATTTGACGAAGAAGAAGCAAAAAGAATTGAGAAAAAACTCAAAAAAAATACGTTCGATTACAACGATTTTATCGGGCAAATGCAGCAAATCCAGAAAATGGGCGACATCAAATCGTTGATGGGCATGATTCCAGGCATGGGAAAAGCGTTGAAAGATGTGGATATTGACAACTCGGCATTCAAAAAAATTGAATGTATCATCGAATCCATGACACCAAAAGAGCGCAAACAACCCGAATTGATGAACCTGAGCCGCAAAAAACGCATCGCCAAAGGTTGCGGAAAATCGTTGGACGAAATCAACGCTTTTGTGAAACAATTTGAGCAAATGCGCGAATTTATGCACAAAATGGCGACAGGAAAAATGGGCGGCATGATGCCCGGCATGGGACAACCACGTGGCGGTTTCAGAAGATAAAATCAAAGAAAAATTAGAAAAAAATCAATTAAATCAAGTAAATTATGTCTCAAATCAAGGAATTTAATGAATATCGAACCAAGATGAACGAAAAAATCTTGGGGCAAGGCAACAAAGTCATCAATCGTTTTTGGTCGCTCGACCATCAGACGTATCAAGATGGCGCGTTGGATTTGAAAACCAAAGAATTGCTCGGTTTGGTGGCTTCGATGGTGTTGCGCTGCGACGATTGCATCAAATATCATCTCGGAACGGCGCACGAAATCGGGGTGACAAAAGAAGAAATTTTTGAAGTGTTTGCGGTCGCCAATTTAGTGGGCGGCTCGATTTGCATTCCACATACGCGCCGCGCCGTCGAGTATTGGGAGGCATTGGAAGCCGAAGCAGCTACGCAATAAAAAACGAATATGTTTAATAGAAAAAGAAATAATACCGTTTTTGAGCAATCAATGGCGGTAGATACTGGGGGGGAGAGCGCAACGATGCGTTTTCTCCCTCAAATCGTGTTGACGGTGGCTTCGGTGGTACTTTTTGTCGCAAAATTTGGGTTCATTGCCTTCAACCCGACCGAAGCAGATTGGCTGATGAGTATCGGAATGGACGTGAAAACCGAATGGATTTCGTGGGGTTTTTATCGCCAAACGCCGTTTCATTTTCCCGTGATGGGGACGATGGAAGGCTATTTTTATCCCACCGTGACGGGCGTTGGGCAAACGGGCGCGATTCCGTTGCTTGCCATTCCGTTCAAAATATTGTCGCCCATTTTGCCAAAAACGTTTAATTATTTTGGATATTGGTTTCTCGCTTGCATGATTTTGCAATCCATTTTCGGTATAAAATTATTAAAAAGTCTTGGAATTGAGAATAAAATTTCGCTGATACTGGGGGGCGGCTTTTTTTTGCTCGCGCCCGTGTTAACGCATCGGTTGGGGCATATCAATTTGGTTTGTCACTTTTTGATATTGGCTTCGTTTTGGAATTATTTTGATACGAAGATTTCTACAAATCAAAAAATTAAATATAGTTTTATCATCGTGACCCTTGCGGCGGCGATTCACCAATACATGACGGTCATGGTGTGGGGATTGAGTACGGCATTGAGCCTAACGCTTTGGTTGCGGAAAGAAATAAATTGGAAAAAATGGATTTTAGTAGAATTATTGAAACTCATCTCTATATTTTCAATCTTTTATTTGGCGGGAAATTTTATTATCCCTTTTGAAGCCAATCAGTTGGTGGGTTATGGAAAATATTTGTCGAATCTCAATGCGTTTTTCAATCCACAAGAATTTAGCAGATTCTTTTCCGCATTGCCAAATTTGGACGGACATTACGAAGGTTTTGCATATTTTGGAATGGGCATTTTGTCCATTTTGGGCATCGTAACGGTCAGTTTTTTCTTCAAAAAGACAAATATACTGGGGGGTAGCAAAATTAGTTGGATTTTGGGGCTTTTCGTCATTTTGTTTTGGGTTTATGCTTGGAGCAACCAAATTTATTGGGGACAAACGAAATTGGTGCATATCAAAGATAAAAACATAGAATTTGTTGGAAATATGTTTCGAGGTTCGGGACGTTTTGTATGGGTGATGTATTATTTTTTAATGACCATTATTTTAGCAAAATTCTTTTTGTTGAAATGGTCGAATGCGTTGAAAAATTCGGTGGCGATGTTGTTTTTAGGGCTTCAAACCTACGAAATGATGCCGCTTTACACCTATAACAAGGTGCAAACACGCATCGAACGACCGATTGACCTCGACAAATGGTCGCGCATGACGCAAGAGGCTGACCGCTTGATAACGTATCCGTTTGGGAGTTGGAGTTATGGAAATGCGTTCGATTTTTTCAGTCTCGCGGAAGTGGCGTTGCGGAATGGGCAACCGATTTCGACGGGTTATTTGTCGCGTCCAGATGCGAAAAAAGTATTTTCTTATCAAAACAAACTCACTGCTGCGCTTGAAAATGGTGACTTGTCGCTCGAACCGCGTTCTATTTTCGTGGTTTCGGCGAGCGATACGGCGAGCGTTTCTAAATTTGAGGAACTTTCAAAGCGTGGTTTGCTGCGTTCGTTTCGTTTCGAGGGCTATCCTGTGTTTGTTCCGCCCGTTTTGGCAAAAACAATTTCGTTGTTAGAAAAAGAAAAATAAGTTTTTTACACAAAAAAAAGAGGTAACTGCCTTTGCCCGAAAATTGCTTTTCGAGCGGCTGTCACCCCTCACACTATGAAACACTATATTTTTTTATCAACGCAGATAAAGTATTGCAAAGATAAGTCAATTTTGCCAAACGATTCACTTTTTTTGATATATTTTTTTGGATTTCGATAAATTTTTTTTACTAAAAAATATAAAACATTGATATTGAACGAATTATAAAATATATTAATATTTTTTTTAAATTAATTCACACTTCGGGAAAAAAATATTTGATAAATAAAAATTTGGATTAAATTTTGAATTTATTAGTGGAGTTCTAAAAAAATGTAGAATTTTATGCCCGTCTTGTAATTTTGTTTTGACATGAAAAAATGCGCTAAAAAGCGGATAAAATGATATTTAAAAAAATGATTCGTTCAAAAAATACCCCAATTTTTCATCTTTTGATTGCGTTTTTGTTGTTGTTTTCGTGTGTGCGCGGGCAATCGCAATCGCTCAAACGCGCCAACATACATTTCAAAAATGGCGAATATGCCAAAGCCATTCCGATTTATCGCGCCTTGATTGTCAATAAAAAAAATGTAGCTTCTGCAAAATCAAAATTGGCGGAAAGTTTGAGAAAATTGAACAAAATAGAAGAAGCCGCGCCCATTTATGCCGAAATAGTTGCCGATTCGAGCAATGTTTTGCGCGCCGACGACCTCGCGCACTACGGCGAGGTATTGTTAATGATGGGAAAATACGATTCTGCAACCCTATTTTTGAATCGCGCCAAGCAATTAGACCCCGACAAACCGCAATATGACGTGTTGTTGCGTTCCGCACAAGCTGCGCCGAGCATCAAAACGTTGTTTGAAACGGATACGGTGGTGGTTTTTGCGCATAATTTTGAGGGCGACGACAACGCACCATTTTTCTTGGGTGACGACCTCATTTTTTCTTCTGACCGTCGCGGCGCACGATTTTTTCCTGCCAAAAATGGGGCAACGGGTCGTTATTATGTCAATATTTTTATGGCAAAAAGTTTGAATACCGACAGTTCAAAACGCTTTGAATATGCCCCCCCCAGTAAATATGACAGTCAGTTTTCAGAATCGAGCAAAAACTCTTCCAATGCTTCTTTTTCTGCCAATGGGAATTACATTTTCTATTGCCAAAATGATGTAAATGATTCTAAATCAAATACTTATAATTTACAATTATTTTCTGCACGAAAACAAAAAAAGTCTTGGAAATCGAGCAGAAAACTCAATTTTTGCACGCCCGAAGCCAATTATTTACATCCTGCCATTTCGCCTGACGGCAATACGCTTTTTTTTGTAGCTGAGAGAAGCGGCGGACAAGGCGGCACCGATATTTGGACTTCGCAACGCGAAAGCAGCGGCAAATGGTCAAAACCCGAAAATTTGGGCGACAAAGTCAACACGCCTGCCAACGAAGGTTTTCCCTTTGCGACGGCGGACGGGCGGCTGTTTTTTTGCTCGCGTGGGCATACGGGCATGGGCGGCTACGATATTTTTGTCACCAAAAAATTTGATAATGGAGAATGGGAAACGCCTCGAAATTTGGGTACGCCGTTCAACAGTCCGCACGATGATTTGTCTTTTTGTTTGCATCAATCGGGGTCGAGTGGGGCGTTTGCTTCGTCGAGAGGCGGGCAAGGCGATGATATTTTTCTGTTTTCTTTGAAACAATCCATCTTTCCGCCGCTCGAAAATGCTGAAAATGCCCCCCCCCCAGTATCCAAGCCGTCAAAAGAGAAAAATAAGGCTAAAAAAACAAAATCCAAGAAAAAAACATCAAAGAAAAAGAAAGTATAATTAAAAAGATAAAAAACAAAATAAAAATCGGATAGAAACCATATACGTTTCTATCCGATTTTTATTATTTTAAAATTTTAATCAATATTTAAGCGCGTCTTGCGGCGGCGTTGTCAAGTGCAGCCCAACTTTTTGGACCAACCACACCATCAGCCAACAAACGATTGTCTAACTGAAATTGTTGAATAATGCCGCGTGTCATTTTACCAAAAACACCGTCGTTATCTACTTTATAACCCGCTTTGTTCAATAGGTTTTGCAAATCAATGACGAGTTGACCGCGTGCGCCGATTTTCAGCGTGGCGCGCACTCGTGTTACGGCAGGCACATCTGGTTCGTTGTCGGAGCTAATGACCGTCACGTTCATGGCGCGCATGACGTTTTGAATCGGAATCACCAATGTTTTGCCCGACAAATCGCCCGCGCCCGTTGGCGGAAAACCCGAATAGAGCAAACCTACAATTCTATTGTTGAGGTCTAAAACCGTCGAACCCGAGTCGCCAAAAGTCGAAAATTCGCTCGTGCGCGTAGGCGCGATGGTCATAATGTCGTTGTAATTCAAGGAAATATTGGTTGGGTCTGCAAAAGTGCCGTGCAATCCGTCAATGATGCCATACGTAAGGCGCGACGTTCTGCCGCGTTTGCGCACTTTTGTTCCCAACATCGGGGTCGTATTTACGCCTTGAATGCCGCCCAGTTCGGCAATATCAAAGCTATAAGTCGGCGTTCCGTCTAACGGAATGATGGCGGCATCTATGCCATTTGTCATTCTGCTGCGCGTTACTTTTCCCAATAAACGCCCACCTGACGATGTTTTCCAAGAATATGTATGATAAACTTCTCTTCCAACGGTGTTTTTTACGACGTGTCCGTTGGTCAAAATAGCGGGTCTGCCTGTGACATTGTCTTTTACGATGGCTCCGAGTGTGCCTGTTTCCGCGCCGCCGTCCACGTCCACTGAAATGCAAATGCCGCCTTGCAAAACGGGATAAATTTGGTCGTCGGGGTTCACAATGGTATCTTCTTGGGTCACGACTTCGTAGCGACGCGGCACGAATGCCGACAATTGGTTGTCAAATCGTCCTTCCAACACGTCGGTGGCAATGCCGTTGACTTCGCTTGGAATAATATCTGTTTTTTTAATGCGTTTTTTCTTGCGCGCTACATGCACGCGAAGGCAAATTTCTTCTGTCCTTTCGCCGCCTTTGTATTTGAAACCAATATCAACGCCTCGAACGTTGGGCATAGCAAGCAATTTTTCGATGGCATCGGCGGTGCGGTCGCGAATTTCATCGGCGGTGATGGGGGTGGTTTGTTTTTCCATTATAATTTTAATTTTTTTGATGAAAACGATTGTTGACAGTTTGATTTTTTGCCAAGATGTGGCGATGGATTTTAAGAAGATAAAAAAAATATTAATTTTATTAACCACGACAAAGATATTTATTCTTTTAGAAATCACCAAACTTTTGAAAGAAAATATTGGGTGTTACAATTTTTTTTTCTTTTTTTGATGTGTAGATTCTTCTTTTTTCCGTTCTTTGAGCGTTTTTTCGACATAATTTTTTTAAAAAAAGGAAAATAAAAATAATGGAATTTTTGGAAGAAATCGCCTTCAACATCTGGAATTATCCCGTTTCGTGGTTGGAATTGGTGGGAACGGTGGCGGGATTGATTGCCGTCGCGCTCGCCGCCATGAATCATATCTGGAATTGGGGCATCGGATTGGTCAACGTCGTTTGTTTTTTTGTCATATTCAAAAAAGAAGGACTTTATTCGGACATGTTGTTGCAAGTCTATTTTTTCATCACGGGCATTTATGGTTGGTATATTTGGTCGAAAAGTGCAAGATTAGCGAAAAATGATGCCCAAAATGGCGAATATACTGGGGGGGGGGCTATTTTGAGCCTCGAAACCAAAACCATCGTTTGGTTGAGTGCTTCTGTCGTTTTGTTTACTTTTTTGATGGGCAATTTTACGCCGAAACTGCATGTTTGGTATCCCATTTTTTTCAAAACGGCAACGGCGTTTCCTTTTGTTGATGCGTTTGCAACGGTTTTGAGCGTGATTGCCAATTATTTGTTGGCGCGTCGCTTTGTCGAGTCGTGGTTTATTTGGATAATTGTGAATATTGTTTCGACTTATATGTATTTTGAAAAAAACTTGAAACTCATTTCAATAGAATTTTTTATATTTTTGATTATCGCCATCATCGGCGCGATTCAGTGGTCAAAAATGTATCAACAACAAACGAAAAACAAATCAATGATGCCATCGCTCGACGACTAAAAAGACATCAACGTGATGCCTGAAAAACGGATTATTTTCAAACTAAAAATGCCTTTTTTTATCAAAAAAAATGATAAAAAAAGGCATTTTCTAATTACAAAAAAAAACGATATTAAGGAGCCGTTGCGGTGCGAACGGAGATTGCCGCCGCCGCAAAATAGCCCAACGCGCCGCCGCTAATGTTGCTGGTCGGATTGGTGGGCGCAGACGAACCGCCGCCTTGCGGACTGGTTTGCTCGCTCAATGTTTCAAAATACTTATAAACGCCTTCGTCAATTGCCCAAAATGCAACCTCCAATCTTTTTTTCGTTTTCACGGAAACTTGGAAAATTGGAATCAAAATATTGCCACCATTTTCCAACAAACGGGTGTCAGAACCGATGGAAACAATGTTGTTGAGTTTGCCTTCTACGGTAGATTTTACGCGATAGAAATTGCCCAAAACGGGCGGGTCTCTGAACTGAATAATCGGCGAATATTCCAACGAATCGGGCGATGTGCCAAAGCGACTATTGGGGCGAAAACCGATACTATCCAACGTCACCAAAGGCGGCATCGTAGAAACCGACGTATAAGTTTTGCCTTCCACGACCACTTTCAGGGTGTACGTTTTGCCCGAAGTGCCGCGAATATTGCTCGAAACGTACACGCCGCTCGCTCGCTCGCGCAAGGTGTCGGTCGTTGTGCCGTCGTTGATGGTCACCACCGCGCCGGATACTGGGGGGGGGATGGTTGGGTTGAAATAATCGGTGGTTTTCGTAATTTGAATGGTCGTCGTGGGATTGTTGTTGCTCACCAAACCTTCAATCACGATTTGTGGACTCGAACTGTTCAAATCCAAGTCAATTACGTCTTGACAACTGCCCATCAAGAAAGCAGTTGAAACCATCAAAAAAGCATTTTTAACGATATTTTTCATTATTTTATTTTTATTTTAGGTTATTTTAAAATTTAAAATTCCAAGTTGCCGAAGGAATTGCGCCGAACAATGCTGTTCTGACGGCTTCGGTTTTTTGTGGATTGTCAGCGTTTTGACGGAAATTGATTTGAAACGCATTTTTGCGATTGTAGGCATTGTACACGCTAAAATTCCAACTGCTTTCGCGGGTTTTGGTTTTTTTGACCAAAAAGGTCGCGCCAATGTCCAACCGATGATAGTCAGGAAAACGGTAGCCATTTCTTTCGGTGTAATAATTGACCACATTTCCTTCCAAAATGTATTTTCCGCTTGGAAAGGTAATTGCATTTCCTGTGTTATAGACCCAAGTTGCGGCAATATTCCATCTTTTTGAAAGGTCGTAAATGCCAACTACGGAGATGTCGTGTCTGCGGTCTTGTCGCGCAGGGAATGGATTTCCGCCGTTGATTTCGTCAAATTTTCGTTCTGTTTTCGACCACGTGTAGCCAATCCAGCCGTTCAATTTTCCTACTTTTTTCTTCAAAAACAACTCAATTCCATAAGACCAGCCTTTGCCGAAGAGCAAATCTGCTTCTACGTCTCTGTTAAATTGCAACTGCGCGCCGGGTCGGTAATCAATTTGATTTTGCAATGTTTTGTAATATATTTCTGCACTTGCTTCAAACGTATTGTCGGCAAAATTTTTGAAAAAACCTGCGCCAATTTGGTCTGCCACTTGCGGTGCCACGTTTTTAGAAGCGGGAATCCACAAATCGGTCGGGCTGCTGGCGTTTGCGTTGCTTAACAACTGAACATATTGATTGGTTCGCGCATACGAGAGCTTGATGGACGTGGCGGGGTCGAGTACGTAGTTGAACGCCAATCGCGGTTCTAACCCCCAGTATGTTTTCACAAATTCGCCGCTTTTGTATTTCGACGAATCGGTTGCGATGCCGCGATTGTTGTAAGAATAGAAAGTGCCTGCGCCCAAAATCGAAAATGTGGACAATCGAAGCCCTGCATTGACTTTGAAGTGGTCGTTTATCGCAAATTCGTCGCTCACGTAAACGCCATTTTCCCACGCATAACGCGACTCGATGTCGGTGGAAGTGGGTCCGTTAGACGCGCTTTCGTCTCGCGTTACGTTGCTGGGTTCAAAACGGTGGTAAACGGAATTGAAACCGACGCGAATGGTGCTTTTGTCGGTATAATATTGAAAATCTTGTTTTAAATTCCAATCTTCTACGGCTGACGCAATTTTAAATTTGGTCAACTCGTTTCCGATTTTTATTGCATAGTTATAATTTGAATAAATCAAAGACGTATTTGAGAATAATTTGCTGTTGAAAATATGGTTCCAACGCAAAGTTCCCGTTGCATTTCCCCAATCAAAACCGAATTGATTGCTTACGCCAAATTTGTCTCGACCGAAATAACCGCTCAAAAACAAACGATTTTTTTCATCAATTTGATAGTTCGTTTTCACGTTAAAATCGTAGAAATAAAGCGTTGAATTTTTCAGATTGGTGTCGGGTGCAAATTTCAAAAATGCGTCGGCATAGGTGCGACGACCCGAAATAATGAACGACGATTTGTCTTTTTGAATCGGACCTTCGACCGTCAAACGGCTGGCGATGAGACCAATGCCGCCGCTTGCGGAATATTTTTGATTGTTGCCATCGTTCATTTTAATGTCCAAAACGCTTGACAAACGACCGCCATATTGCGCAGGCATGCCGCCTTTGTAAACGACCACATCTTTGATTGCGTCGGAATTAAATACGGAAAAGAAACCCAATAAATGCGAAGCATTGTAAATAGTTGCTTCGTCCAACAAAATTAAATTTTGGTCAACGCCGCCGCCGCGCACGTAAAAACCTGCATTTCCTTCGCCCGCCGACTTGATGCCCGGCAACAATTGAATGGTTTTGAGAATGTCTTTTTCTCCAAAAATGACTGGAATTTTGCTCACTTCTTTCACGTCGAGTTTGTTGCTCGACATTTCGGTGGACGTGATATTTTTATTCGCTTTTTCGGATTTGATGACGACTTCGGTCATCTCTACGGACTGGTCTGAAAGCTGAACGTTGAGCGTTTTGTTTTGCCCATTCGTCAAATCCACCGTCAAACTTTGGGTTTCGTAGCCGATAAATGACACTACAATCGTGTAGGTTCCCGCTTTCGGAAGCGTCAACGAATAGAAACCGTATTCGTTGGACAACGCGCCTTGCAAAGGATTGGCTTTGTCGAAAACGGACGCGCCAATGATGGTTTCGCCGCTTTTTAGGTCTTTGATAGACCCATTTAGCGTTATTTTTTGCGCTAAAATGCTTGTGAAAGAAGCCATTAACAAAAATAATGACCAGCCGATTTTTTTAAATTCCATAAATAAAAATTAAAATTTTCTAAAAAAAAATAGTGAGGTAAAAGGATTACAAATCCACTTTAAAATATTGTCCAACTGCCGTTTTGTAAATATCGCTGAGCGGCAATTCGATTTTTTGTAGCAACAATTGCGTTTTTCGGAGGGCAGTCACTTTTGTTAAATTACAAATAAATGACTTGTGAATGCGCATAAAATGAGATTTTGGCAAAATTTCTTCCAATTGTTTCAAACTCATGCGCGTGATGACGGGTTTGGTTTGCGTATCAATATAAATTTTAACATAATCCTTCAAACCTTCGATGTAACTGATGTCAGACATGATGACTTTCACTAAACTATAATCTGCATGTACCATAAAAAAGTCGTCGGAAGCCCCCCCCCCAGTATTCGCCGCCAAATTTGCCGTATTTTCCCTTTTTTGCGCCATATTTTCGACAGATTCAAGCATATTTTGCCGCAAATCGAACCATTCTTTGGCTTTTGTG
Organism: Bacteroidota bacterium; assembly: GCA_046051005.1. Classification (GTDB taxonomy): domain Bacteria; phylum Bacteroidota; class Bacteroidia; order Chitinophagales; family Saprospiraceae; genus JAAFJT01. The sequence continues at coordinate 8,066 of JBJOPA010000326.1, read as the reverse complement.
GCAGCTTTCAAAAAGCGTTCAAACGAAAGTGGTTTTACTAAATAATCTAATACGTCGTGTTCGTAACCTTCCAACGCATATTTTTTATAAGCCGTTAAAAAGACAATCATCGGCTTGTGATGCAGGCTTTGTAGAAATTCCAAGCCCGTCATTTCGGGCATCTGAATGTCTAAAAAAATGAGGTCAATGGTGTTTTTATTCACCATTTCTAAGGCTTCAAACCCATTATTTGCTTTGGCGACGAGGTTCAAAAACGGGATTCGTTTGATGTTATCTTCCAACAATTCCAACGCCAACGGCTCGTCATCAACGATGAGACAATTTATCTGTTGCATCTTTTTTATAAGTTATTTTTTGATATTTTTTATAATTCTATTTTCAAAAATGCACTAAACACCTCTTGTTGTTGTTGCGTTTTGAACTCGTAGCGCGTAGGGTAGAGCAAATGCAAACGTTTTTTGAGATTTTGCAAACCGATTCCATGATTTTCATCTTTTCGCATACATTTTTGAATGCTGACTTTGTTTTTCACTTCAAAAACAATCGTTTTGTCGTTCAAACAACTGAAATTTGCTTCGATTCGGGGCGTTTGAATGGTCGCCGTGCCGTGTTTGAAGGCATTTTCTAACAACGGAATCAACAACATGGGCGCAATTTCTTTTCCTGAAACATGTGATTTATCAAAATTTATGACAATATCAACGTGATTTCCAAACCGCAAACGCTGCAAATCAACATAATTTTCGAGATAATTTAATTCGTCGTCCAACAACACATTTTCCTCGCTTTCGTAGGTCATGTAACGCATGATTTCGGATAATTTGAGCAAACTGGGTTCCAACAAATCCGATTTTTTTCGCGCCAACGCCACAAAACTGTTCAACACATTAAACAAAAAATGCGGATTGATTTGCGACCGCAAAAATTTTAATTCGGCTTCGAGAGATTGATTTTGTTGTTCTTTTTTATTTTTTTCATTTTTATAATTTTCTAATACGATAGAATACGCCAAACTTGTGACCACAATGACGATGCTGGTTGGCAAAAAAGAATAAGGCTCAAAAAAGGAAAAAACCCGCACAACGATGGCATAAACACCCAAATTGATGCAAAGAATGATGATGCCCAACACCGCGAGATACGTCCAAACGCCCTTGCGATTGAGGATTTTTGGCACCAAAAGATAGGCATTTAAATAAAAAAGGCTGACAATCGTAGTCAAATATGTTACAATCAAATACATCGGCGGCGGACTGATGGGCAGCGTGATAAGTTCTTTTTTTTCGTTGCGACTCAAAAAAGCCAGCATCACCATCACTACCGACAGCCAAAGCAGCAAATGCACCAATATGATAAAAAAACGATGATTGGGTTTCAGGCTTTTAAAAGTCTGCATAAATTGAAAAAAATTTGACGCGATAATGGATTTGATTCAATAACGCCACAAAAGTAGGAATGTATTGCCAACTGAAACGCTAAATGCTACGAAGTGACTTGTTTTTTAGATAAAAAGCCATTTTTCGTCGTTTTATACTGGGGGGGGCGTTTTTGATGTCAATTTTAGTTTTAATTTATTTGTTGATGTTTATATTTGATTGTTAGTCGTAGAAACTAACAATCAAATATAAATAATTTATAAATAATTGAAAATTGTTTTTTACATTTTCTTCCCTTTCATGGCTTCTAAAATGGTTGCGTCCATAGCGCGATGCGCGAGGGGTTCGGTATATTCGTTCAACAAATTCATGGCGGTTTGAATGGCATCTTTGTCGTTTTGGGCGACGTGGTTTCTCAACGATTCGGTCAAACGTTTTGTTTCGTTGATTTCTTCATCGTCCAAAATATTATTGTGTTGTACCAAGAATTTATCGGCTGCCAACAAAACATTATTTGCTTCATTGCGGGCTTCGACGAGCGAACGCATTGCCATATCGGTTTGCGCATGTTGGATAGAATCTATCAACATCAACGCCATTTCTTCTTCCGAAATGCCGTAAGCGGCTTTGATGGCAATGGATTGCGCCACGCCACTTCGCAATTCTTTGGCTTGTACGCGCAGGATTCCGTCGGCATCTAAAATAAAATTAATTTCAATTTTCGGTAAGCCTGCGGGCATTGGCGGGATTCCCTTCAAAATGAACTCTCCGAGCTTTCGATTGTGGGTCACGAGGTCGCGTTCTCCTTGAAAAACAGCGATTTTCAAATTGCGTTGTCCGTCCACCGAAGTCGTATAATTTCGTCCTGCGCGTGCGGGGATTTTCGAGTTGCGCGGCACAATCACGTCCATCAAATCGCCAACGGTTTCAATGCCCAACGAAAGTGGCGTAATATCCAACAATAAAATATCTGTTTGATTGCCCGCCAACACATCGGCTTGAACGGCGGCACCCAACGCCACGACTTCGTCTGGATTGAGGTCGTCGAAAATGGGTTTTCCGAAGAATTTGGAGACGGCATTTTTCACCATCGGCACGCGGGTAGAACCGCCAACCATGACGATGGCATCAATTTCAGCGACCGAAAGTTTGGCATCTGTCAAGGCATTTTGACAAGCGTTTAATGTTTTTTGAATCAATGGCGCAATCAAATTTTCAAATTCTGTCGTAGAAATTGTCAATTTTATGCCCCCCCCAGTATATTTTGAAAAATAGACGGTTTCTTCAAAAAAATCAGCATTTGAAAGCGTTTTCTTTGCTTTTTCTGCCAAAATACGCAATTGTTGTCCAAAATTTTTATCAATTTTTATATTTTCTCTATCCGTTTCATCAAAAAAACGCTGCAACCAAAAATCTTGAATGACATTGTCAAAATCATCGCCGCCCAAAAAAGTATCGCCATTGGTGGACAATACCTCAAAAATTCCGTCTTGAATTTGTAGCAACGAAACGTCAAAAGTTCCGCCGCCCAAATCATAGACGGCAATGGTTTGGGTTTCTTCTTTTCGGTCGAGTCCGTAGGCGAGGGCAGCGGCGGTGGGTTCGTTGACGATGCGCAAGACATCGAGACCTGCCAGTCGTCCTGCGTCGCGGGTGGCTTGGCGTTGGGCATCGTTGAAGTAGGCGGGAACCGTGATGACGGCTTTGGTCACGCGCACGTCCATCTGTTTTTCGATGCGATTTTTCAATGATTTTAGGATTTCCGCACTCAATTCAATGGGCGTAAAAAAGCGATTTCCGACTTGTATTTTGACCAAACTGTCTGCATCGGTTGCGCCATTTGTCGGGTTGTCAATGATTTTATAACCCAAAAAATCGGTTACATTTTGGAGGTCTTTATATGATTTTCCCATCAATCGTTTGACGGAATAAATGGTGCGTTCAGGTTCGATGGTGACTTGCATTTTGGCGGCTTCGCCTACAATGGGGTCGTCAAATTTGTTGAAATAAACGACCGACGGCATCAGCGTGTGTTTGCCGTTTTCGTCTGCCACACAGCGCGGTTTGCCCTCGTGCATGTACGCGACGAGGCTGTTGGTCGTCCCCAAATCAATGCCCACGATGCGTTCTTTTTGAGCGGGTTGCTCGACAGAACCATCTTTTATATTTATCGAAATCATAATTTTATTTTTATTCTATTTATCGGTGTCTTTCCCAATAATTTAGGTCTTTTACTTCTTGCAAAATTTGCGAAAAACTGTCATATCTTGACTCCGAGATGCCCCCCCCAGTAATTGCATCTTTTACGGCGCAATTTGGTTCGTTTTGATGCAAGCAAGTTCCGCCAAATTTACATTGGTTAGCAAGGTTGAATATTTCTCTAAAATTTTGCGCCACTTGGAGCGGCGTAAGATTATTGAAAGACAATGTTTTGATGCCTGGCGTATCAATCAGATAGCCGCCAAAGCTCAACGGGTGCATTTCGGCAAACGTGGTGGTGTGTTGTCCTTTGCCAGAATATTCGGAAATTTCGCTGGTTCGGAGCGACAAATCGGACTCGATGGCGTTGACTGCCGACGATTTTCCAACACCCGATTGACCTGCCAACAACGTGATTTTATCCTTCAAAGCCAGTTTCAATTCGTCGTGTCCTGTGCCGTCGAGTGCGGAAAAAGTGATGGTTTGATAGCCAATATCCTTGTAAATTTGCTGAATTTCGCGGGCAAACGCCTTTGTTTGCTTGTCGGCGAGGTACAAATCAGATTTGTTGAACACCACAACGGTCGGAATGTTTTGCGGCTCGGTCATGAGCAAAAAACGGTCTATGAAACCGAGTTTTACGTCGGGTTCGACGATGGTGGTGAACAAAACGGTTTGGTCAACATTTGATGCCAACAAGTGCAAATTTCGCATTTGTCGAGGCGATTGTCGGGCTACATAATTGCGGCGGGGCATGATTTTTTGAATCAAAACGTCGCCGTTTTTGTCGCGTCGCACCGTCACGACATCGCCGACGGCAACTGGGTTGGTCAAAATTAGGTTTTGCAACCGAAATTTTCCCAAAATCCGCGCTTCCACAATTTCGTTGGTGCCGTCCATGCGCACGCGATACCAACTGCCTGTTGATTTTATTACCGTTCCGTTCAAATCAAATTTTCTTTAAATTCGTTTTAAAAAAGTTGCGAAAAACGCCGCAAAGATACGTCTTTTGCTGCCCATTTTTGCCCATTTTTTTAAAGTTTTATCGTTTAGAAAATTTTGAATTTTTATTTTTGAAAAAAATGTCAAAATTTTGTAACTTTTTTCTTCATTTTTGCATCTTATCCATGCAACCTTATTAGAAAAAACATGTTTTTCTAAAAAAACACTTAAAAAAGTGTTAAAATTTGAAATAAAATTTGGAAAATATGAACTTATGGTCGTATCTTTGTAACGTAATTCTAAATTATTACTTTAAAGCCGTTTGAAATGAAAAATAACGTCCAACTATCAAAAAAGTTTTTGCTGATTGCGCTTGCCGCTTTGAGTTTTTTTTGTTTTGCTTACATGAATTTGGGGGCACAATCCACGCCCGCGCAATTGAACGAAGGCGTTGCGATGACAACGGCAAATACATCTGATGCACAACCAATTGCTAAAAATTTGTTGTCTGTCATTTGGAGTTTGTCTCCGTTCAATAATAATTAAGATTTTTTTGTCATAATAAATTTTTGATATTAAAAAGGTGTTGCGATTGCGCAACACCTTTTTTTCGCTTTTTGAGCCAAATATACTGGGGGGGGGCATTTTTGACTAATTTTTTATTCTGAAACAAAGGATTTTACAAAATAAAAATACAAAAATGCCATAAAAAAAAGAAAACAACAAAATAAAATTTTACAAAAAATGAAATACAAAATTATGATTTTTGAAAAATGAAAAATTTTATTTTTAAAAAGTACATTTTTGAAAAATAAAAAATACAAAAAGGTCGTTTTTGAGAACTTATACAGAATTTTATTTTTCAAAAATATTTAAAGAAAATTGTTTTTATCTTTTTTTTGAAATATTTTTTGTTGTAAATAATTGATTATCAGTGTTTTAAAATTTAAAAATAAAAAAATATAAATTATTTTTGAAAAAATGTGTGTCTTTTTTAAAAAACCGCCGTCTATATTGTGAACGGTTCGGAATACGAAAAGTTTTAATCACATGGTAAGTTTTTGATGTGCGGACGGAATAAAAAAAACAGATGCGGAAAGAGATTAAGAACCAATGATATTTTAACGTTTACATTTTTTATTCCGTCCGCCATCAAAATTTTTACGTTTTTAGATTTATGAAACGACAAAAGAGAATATAAACTTGTTAGAAAATAGGTTTTGTTGGTTAGTGAAAATAGTTGGTTTTAAAGCCTAACGCGCTCTTGAATGAGTGTGTTAGGCTTTTTTTTGTATATTTTTTACGTATTTTTAGCGATACATCAAATATTTTTTGCGTATTGCTTTAAATTTTTTCAAATCAGTTGCCCAAGTTGCGCGGATTTCGGCGGCAGACTTTTGTTCGATGAGTTGTTTCCGCAAATTGTCGTTACCCGATAATTTTTCAAAGAAATTGGTCTTCAAAAAAAAGCTATCTTTTGGCACGGTTCGCTCGTAAGCGTCGCGCAGGTAGAACAGATTTATTGATTTTTCTGCATATAATTTTTTCACATCTTCATTCGACAAATCGCGTCCGAAACACAAATTTCCTTGTTGTGGCGGTTCTTTTGCACCTTCAAAAGGCACTGGCGTGAACGAAAATCCATTTTTTTCTACATTACGATAAGTTGGCGCACCGTAAATTTGAAATTGTTTTGCCGTCCCGCGCCCGACGCTTACGTCTGTTCCTTCAAAAAAACAAAGCGACGGATACAACAAAATGGCGCGAATATTGGGCAAATTTGGCGAAGGTTTCACGGGCAATTCAAAAAAAGTATTGTGCGAATATTGCTGACAAGGCACGATTTTGAGGTCGCATTGCACGCCGTTGGTTAACATTTTTTCGCCGTTTAACATAGACGCATATTCGCCAATCGTCATGCCATAGACAATTGGAATCGGTTGCATGCCAATAAACGAGCGATATTTTGCGGTGTCGAGCATCGGACCGTCCACGTAATGCCCGTTTGGATTGGGTCGGTCAAAAATAAGGAGTGGCTTTTTGAGTTCTGCACAGGCTTCCATGACGTATTGTAAAGTAGAAATATACGTATAAAAACGTACACCAACATCTTGAATATCAAAGACTAATACATCTACATTTTCTAAATCCTTTGTGTCGGGTTTTCGTTTTTTCCCGTAAATAGAAACGACGGAAATTCCCGTTTTGGCATCAATTTCATTGTTTACTTTTTCGCCTGCGTCGGCATTTCCTCGAAATCCGTGTTCGGGCGCGAAGATTTTTTCGATTTTAATTTGTTTTGATATTAAAAAATCAACCAAATGTGTCGAACTGTTCGCCATCGAAGTTTGATTGACCACCAACCCGACGCGCTTGCCTTTCAACATCGGCAAATATAGGTTTGGTTGCATGGCTCCGACCAAAATTTTGCCGTAACCGCCCGTCGTTTGCCCGTTTTTGGCTGTAAAATCGGTTGGATACTGGGGGGTAGCATTTTTAGGGCTACACGAAACAAAAAATGGAATCAAAAAGAAAATCCAATTTTTTAAAATTTTATTTTTCATTTTTTAAAATTTTATTTTTTGATTTTAGTAAAAATGGTTAACACAAACATTGCAAAGAACAAAAATAGAACAAAAGTCAATGCAATCGCCAAACTATTGTAAGTTTTCGATAAAAAACCGATCACGGGCGGTCCGATGAAAAAACCTGTGTAACCGATGGTGGTTGCCATCGCGATGCCGACGCTGGGCGACACGCCTTCGGTGTTTCCCGCCGTTGAATAGACAATCGGGACGATGGTTGCCAAGCCCAATCCGACCAAAAACAGCCCGATTAAAGTCATCATTTCGTTTTGAAAAATTAGCATCATTGCCAATCCGAAAAACGCCAATGCGCCATCGAGCAATAAAATTTGCTTTTTCCCTAGTTTTTCGGTAAAATAATCGCCAAAAATGCGTCCAATCGTCATTGCGATGCTAAAACTTCCGACGGACAAGGCGGCAAGCGATTTTGACGCACCAATATTTTCCATATATTTTGCAGACCAATCTGTCATGGCACTTTCACCCGTCATGCAGCCCAACGCGATGAATCCGAGCGGTAAAATTGCCAACGTGGGCAACTGAAAACCACTCCCCCCAGTATCTGAATCATTTTTTATCATCATATCATCGTCGTTCAAAAATTGGGCAGCCCACAACGCCACGCCCGCGCTCATGATGCCCATCATGGTCAAATGCGGTTGCAAACCAATGTTCAACGCCGTAAAAGTTGCGCCCGAAACCGCGCCCAATGACATTCCGATGCTGAAAATGGCGTGAAAAGAAGACATAATTGGCTTGTTATATTGCTTTTCGACGTAAACGGCTTGCCCATTCATGGCAACATCTTGCGCACCACTCGTGAAACCGAGCAACAGAAAAACGAGTAACAACAACCATGCAGATTGAAAAAAAGGAATGAATGGAATCAAAATGCCAAGCGACGCACCTGTAATTTGTGTAATGCGTCGGCTGCCGATGCGCGTGGTTAAAAAACCTGCAAACG
>JBJOPA010000325.1:0-11700 GCA_046051005.1 Bacteroidota bacterium | reverse complement strand
CACACTTTTTATTGCTACAATTTTGCTTAATTTTTTAACCATTCAGCCCATTTTAGCGCAAAATAGCTACGCCGAAGGTTGGAAAGCATTGGACGACAACGATTTTCCAAAAGCAAAAATTGCCTTTCAAGCGGCATTGAAAACGCCAAGTTCGGCAACCGATGCAGCCATGATGCTGCAATTGTTGAGTACTTTCGACGGACAAGAAGAGGCGGGATTGCCGTATTGGAAAGCCGCAAAAATCGAAAATCCTTATCCATATTACTACGCAAACTGGTTTATTGGCAGCGTGTTGGGCAACTACGGTCGCAAAAATGCCGACCAACTCAAACTCGCCAAAGCATTAGCCGCCGACCCCAATGCGCCCAGCATGTTGCGGGCTTCGGCAAAATATCAGTTGGGGCATCACTATTTGACGGTGCGCGATTTCAAAAATATGAACGCGGCGTGGGCTTCTACTGGCTCCGTGAATCAATGGCAATACGTGGGTCCGTTCGACAATTTGTCGAGTAGCGGATTCGATAAAAACTACGCGCCCATCGAACAACCGCAACCCGATGCCGTTTTCAAAGCCACCAACAACGCCGACATCAAGTGGTTTCAACCAAGCGGCGGCGACAATGACAGCTGGACTACACCCACTTTTAACGTCCGCTGGCGCACCGCCATCATCTACGCGCAATCGTTTGTGACTGCCGATGCCGATAAAAATTGCACATTAGCCATTGGCATGACGGGAAATATCAAGGTTTGGGTCAACGACCGATTGTTGTTGAGCGAAGAAGAAATTAGAAAAACGGATTTTGACCTTTATCAAGTAAATTGTAAACTTAAAAAAGGTGTGAATCGCGTGTTGGTGCAATTGGGCATCGAAGACGAAGAACACGCCAATTTTGCCCTCCGATTTTTAGAAAAAACGGACGGAAATATGCTCACGGGCTTGTCATATTCGGCAACGTATGCAAAATATGACAAAGATACTGGGGGGGGGGCATCTGAACCCGCCAAGTTCTGGGCAGAACGCTTTTTTGAAGAAAAAATTGAAAAAGAGCCTAAAAACTTGTTGAATTATGTGTTGCTGTCGCAGACATATTTGCGCTCGAAAAAGCATCACGAAGCATTGGAAACCATTGAAAAGGCGTTGGCACAATCGCCCGATAATTTGTTGTTGCGTTTTGAGCGGGTACAATGTTACATCAAAAACAACAATCGAACGAATTTGTCGGAAGAGATTCAATACATCGTGGACAAAGCTCCCGAATGCGCATTGAGCCTTGAATATTTGTATTCGATTGCGTCTAACAACGAAAAATTTGACGAAGCCCTTGAAATTCTAGAAAAAAGAGAAGGCATTTTTGGCGAAAACGAAGAAACCCTTCGCTATCGAATCAATTTATTGGGTCGTCAAGAAAAAATTCAAGACCTTTTGAAACTCATTGACAAAGGTTCGGAAAAATATCCAGAATCTCAATTTTTTGCTTCGTTGCGCCACAACGTGGAGTTGAAACTCAAAAAAGACCCCTCCGCCGCCGCCGCCGTGATTGAAAAACAATTGAAAAAACAATATGATGTTTCGCTTGCTTTGCAACATGCGCAAGAGTTAATCGAGTTTGGTATGAACGACAAAGCGATTGCGATTTATGAAGAAGTCAACGGGTTGTTCCCTTATGACCCTTCGATTCCTTCGATTTTGTTTAATTATTATTTGGGCAAAAAGCAAAACAAAAAAGCCCGTGTTTACCTCAATCAGTTGCTCACATTGGCTCCTTACAATGCGGCTTATTGGGACAATGCGGCAAAATTGGCAGCCCAAGAAGGCAATCCCGCAGAGGAATTAAGCAATTATTTGAAATCTTTGCATTATGATTCAAATGATTTTGAAGTGCGTCGTCGCGTGCGAGAGTTGCAAAAAAAGAAAGATTTGTTCGAGGTGATGCCAAAATTTGACCCGTATCAAATCATCAAAACGCATAAAACCGACCCAAAATATAACGATTATAATTATTATTACGTTTTTGAAGACATGCAAACGATTGTTTATCCCGAACGCAATTCGGAGATGACGCATCATTACATGATTAAAATGTTGAATCAAAAAGGCGTGGACGAATGGAAAGAAACGTCTATCGGCTACAATCCAAGTCGCCAAAAATTGGTGATTGACAAAACCGAAGTCGTGAAACCAAACGGCAACAAGGTGTCTGCCGAAAGAAACGGAAACCAATTGGTGTTCCCGAATCTGCAAGTGGGCGACGTGATTTTTATCAAATATCACATTCAAAGTTACGCTTACGGGCGCATGGCGCGTGAGTTTTGGGACAAAATGACGTTCAATAGTTTCATTCCGAACGAGTTTGCGCGTTATTCGTTGTTGGTTCCAAAAGATATGAATTTTGAATCGAAGATGGAAAATGCAGATTTGAAACCGACCGTCAAAGACGTAGAAGAATTTAAAATGTACACGTGGCAGGTCGAAAAAGAACCTGCGATGAAAGAAGAAACCATTGCGCCACGTTTTAGCGACATTGCAAAAATTTTGCACATTTCAACGTTGAGCGATTGGAAAACCATCACGACTTGGTATGCCGACATGTCGGCGCAACAAGCCAAACAAGATTATTACGTCAAACAACTCCATAAAACGTTGTTTCCTAGCGATAAAAAATATACGGAAACCGAAAAAGCACGTATCATTTACGCATGGATTGTCAAAAACATTCGATACAGTTCGGTCTCTTTTCGACAATCGGGTTATGTGCCGCAACGCGCTTCGCGTGTGATTCAAACTCGATTGGGCGATTGTAAAGACCTTGCTACTTTGTATGCGGCGTTGGCGAGAGAGTCGGGTTTGAAAGCGAATTTGGTGTTGGTCAACACCCGAAACAACGGCGAAAGAGACATGATTATGCCTTCGATGGAATTTAACCATTGTATCGCAAAGGTCGTGGCTGACGGAAAAGTTTGGTATCTCGAACTCACCGACAATAATTTGCCGTTTGGCGCATTGCCGAGAGCGGATTTGTATGCGACGGCACTCGATATTCCGTATGGCGACGCGACGGTGAACAATCAATTGTTTATCTTGAATCCCGAAAATCGGTTGAAAGACGTTCGCGAATCTTTCATTTCCGTGCAAGTCAAAAATAGGGACATTCAAATCACGGCGAACAACGTTCGACAAGGCGCACCGAGTAGTTCGTTCAGAGAATCGTATCTCAATTTGCCGAAACAAAAGGCGATTGAAACCATTCAACAGTCGTTGGGAAGCGATTCTAAAAATCCAGTGGTCGTAAAAGAAATGACGTATGGCGATATTGACAATGTCAATGATTCGTTACATTTTACCGTTGTTTATAATATCAAAGGAGAAGTAGCGGAAATTGGCGACCTCAAAACCTTGAAAGTGCCTTATTACAATGATTTTGTGAAGGCAAATTCGTTTCAAGAAGAAACTCGCACGTTGCCGCTCAACTACATCGAATACGAATCGCTTGACCGCTACAACGACCAAATTGAGTTGGTGTTGCCAGATGGAAAACAATTTGATGCCGCGCCAAAAAATGTGGATTTGACTTTCAAAGGCATTAAATATACGATTCAGTTTGAAAAAATAGCTGCCAATAAAATGAAAGTTACGCGCCGCATTGACATCGAGAAACGCGAAAATGTTTCTCCGCAAGAGTATCCAAAATTCAAAGAATTTATGGACGAAGTGGTCAATGCAGAAGGCAAATATATTTCATTTAAATAATTTTTTTTAATGAATGGTATTTTTATAAAAAATGCCTTTTAAAATGCCCCCCCCCAGTATCAAGCCTTTCTCAATCCCTCCTTTGGGGGGTGGGGGGGCTTGATACTGGGGGGGGCATTTTTTTTTTAAGAAAAATTATAAATCATCGTTGTTGTTTTTATTTTTTGTAAATTTTTGACCGATGGTGTAAATCAAGCCGACAATAATCATGCGTTTGGCGGGCGGTGTGACGGCGGTTGCGCCAAATTTACCATCGCTGTCACGAACCGAATTGTAGCGATAACCAAACACTTGTTCGTTGCCCAACACATTGGTCACCGATGCCCAAACTGCGGTGAAATTGCCTTTAATATTGGTCAAATAAACCAGATTCATGCTCAAATCGTGGTATTGCGGCGTGCGTCCGCCATTGAAATCCGTCGTGTTGGGGTCGTTGAACGGGCGACCACTTTGGAAAGAATAAGTCGCGCCCACCAACGTACTCCATTGGCTAATCCAATGTTTATATACCAAATTGAAATTATGTTTTGCTGCAAACGTCGGGCGTGCCAACGTCGGAAAATTGCGGGCATCGCGTTTGGTGTCCAACCACGAGTAAGAAACATAATAATCGCCATTGCGAATGGTTTTCGTATCTCTGAAAAACAAATCTATGCCTCGCGCATAACCTGAACCGCTATTGTTAGGGAAAAAAGTGGTCGTTTTCACCAAATCTTGATACGTTTTATAATACGTTTCTGCACGGAACGTATAACCTTCTGACACTTTCATGTAATTTATCATGTAATGCGACGATTTTTCAAAGTTTAAATCCGTCGTCGTGCGCAACACCGTATTTTCAGGCGTTTGATAGAATTGACCAAACGCGGCAGCAATTTGCGTCGTTTTGCCCAACAAATAAGCTGCCGAAATGCGCGGTGCGACGTTAGAACGATTCAACAATGTTGAGTTTTCGCCGCGCACGCCTACACGCGCCACCCAATGGTCGGTAATCCGCAAATCGGCTTCGGAAAAAGCAGCCACATAATTTTCGATGCGCTTGGTTCGATAGCCTATTGTCGTGTTTTGCGCATCAAGTTTTGATATATTTTCATCAAAATCGTTGTGCAAATATTCAATACCCGTTTTTAATTTCAAAACAGTTGAAAATTCTTTTGTCAACGTTGCCCGCGCTTGGGCGGATTGTTCTTGGGTGGTAAGGTTAAAATTTTGTTTCAATACATCTTTGTTGTTCGTGTAAGCTGCGCCCACAAAAAGCGTCCAATCTTTGAAAACAATGTTTTTATAAGACGTATTGAGGTACAAATTGTTACCCCCCAGTATCAACGGCGTTTTTTCGGTTTCGTTGCCGTTGGTGGCGTAGTTCACGCCCATTTGGTTTTTTGAAACGTTGGCATAAATTTTCCAAATTCCATTTTCTCCAATTTTATTTTTGATATTAACTTCTACATTTCCATTTTGAGGCGTTTTCACGAAATCCACTTTTTGTTTCATCAACATAAAATAGGGTTTCAAGTTGTTGTAATTTGCGGTGACGGCAACGCTCGATTTTTTGAAACGATGTTGATGCGACGCGCCCACGCCGACGGTGAAAAGCGTGAAACCTGTTTGGGTTTGTCCTTCGATGTCGTTGGTGTTGAGGATAAGTGCCGACGAAAGTGCCTGCCCGTATTCTGCCGAATAACCGCCTGCCGCAAACGACGTGCCTTTGAACAAAAACGGCGAAAAACGGTTGCGCGCAGGCAAACTGGCAGCAGTGGCGTTGTAAGGATTCTGTACAAACATGCCATCGAAAAAGGTGCGCGTTTCGTAAGCTGCGCCGCCTCTGACGAGCAATTGACCAGATTCTCCGTTTCGGGTGGAGCCGGGTAGGGTATTGAGTGCGCCCACTACGTCGGCATTTGCGCCTGCGGTCATGGCGATGTCAACGGCTTTCAGAACGGTTAATTTCTTTTCGCCGCCCGCCTCAAAAGTGCCTGCCGTGATGACCACTTCGCCCAACGATGCCGCCGAAACTTTCAACACCACATCAAAATTGAGCGTCGAAATGCCACCCCCCAGTATCAACGGCTTTGAAAGGCTGTCGAAACCGATGAACGTGACCATCAACGTTTGCGCACCCGTTTCTTGGGTCTTGAAATTGAAATTCCCGTCGGCATCAACAGATATACCGTCGTAAGTTCCTTTCAAAAATACGTTTGCGCCTGTCAACGGTTCGCCGTGTTTGTCTTTTACGGTTCCGCGCAAGGTCGTTTGGGCGATTGCTGCAACAGCAAGAAGAGAAAAAACAACGGTAGCTATATAATTTTTCATAAGTCAATCTTTTTTTATTGAAAATAATTCTTTTAAAATCTTTTGATAGACAAAAGTACGTCGCACCGATGCAAGATTGCAAAAAGAAATGACTGAATCGTCAGATTTAGCAACTCAATTTCGCAATTTCACGACTCAATCATCAAGCGTCAAAAGGCAAAGAGTCCCCCCTCAATCCCCCCGAAGGGGGGAAGCTGCAAGACAATTCAGATAATTATATACTTTTACAACCATAGCTTATAAGAAACTTTGTTGCCTCCCCCCTTCGGGGGGATTGAAGGGGGACCAAAAGGCAGAATATATTGAAGAATGAATATCATTTGATTAAAAAAATAGTACTTTTGCTTTATTTTTTAATCAAATCATAAGAAATGACAACATTATATCAACAACAATTAGAGTATATATTCAATAGACCAACAGGCGAACCTGAATGGTATTGGCAAAATGATGCAAACTCCCTCCCTTCGGGGGGGCTGGGGGGGGACAATTATCCTTTTGATGAAGACGTATGCACTTTTTTTGAACACTTATTTAAAAATCCTAAAACGGATTTAGCCATTTATAACGATGAACAAATAGGATTGGGATTGAACTTTATTTTTAACAATGCTTGCTCTAATTTGTGTAATGATTTTCAAACAGAAGACGTTCCGTTTGAAAGAAAAATAAACATTTTAAAAGGAATTGAGAACTTGTTTGCTGATATTTTTAATCCGCGATGTGAACAAATATGTTCTGCTGGTTCGCAACGTGCATTGTCTAAAATAAATTACGTCTGTTATATGTTTTGGGATATTACATCGCTTAGTGTTTGGAACGGTTTAGACCAAAATAAAACAGAAATATACAATAAAACCATTGCAAACATCATGAAAACATCTCTACACTTAACAAATCCTGCTTGTGTGGAGAGTGGTTTGCATGGTTTGGGTCATTTAACACTCCATCACGCCGAAATCGCCGTTCCTATTATTGATAAATACTTACAGAACAAAAAGAATAAGAACCAATCATTAATAAATTATGCACAAGCGGCGCGTACAGGCATGATTCAATAGATAAAAATAGCCGTTTATACTGGGGGGGGCATGTTTTTTGGTTAAAAATTGATAATTGGTGTTAAATAAAATAGATTTTACGTAGAGATAAGGCTTGCCTTATCTCCACAATACGGTTGCAATTCGTTGGTTCTTTACGTCGGGTTGCACATCTATGGTGGAGATAAGGCAAGCCTTATCTCTACAATGAAAAAAATGGTTTATTGGTTTGTAATTAAATAATATTGATTAATAAAATTAACTTCAAGATTAATAAAAACGGCTTCGCGTTACAAAATAACAGCTTTACGCTACAAAAAAACGGCTTCGCGTTACAAAATAACAACTTCGCGCTACAAAAAAACGGCTTCGCGTTACAAAATAACAGCTTCGCGCTACAAAAAAACGGCTTCGCGTTACAGAATAACACTAATTTATTTCAACAAAGAAACATCGCCTGAAAAAATTCTAATTACTTCTTCACTTTTAATATCTAATGTTGTATTAATATGGTATATGTATTTGTAGAAATAGGACAACACTATTGTTCTTCAAAACTTGGATTGTGAAAAAGATTGCTTTGTGCCTCTAAAATGCCCCCCCCCCAGTATAAAAGGGTCAAAAAAGGTATTAAAATGGCTTTATAAATATTTTGATGCACGCTTTTCATCTTTTTTTTTTGATGCAAAATTATGGTTTTTAAATTGTTTATGGTTTACTTTCAACTTTTTTCACCATTTTTGCGCCGTTTTTACAAACTCAAATTCATTTAGATAATTAAATTTATAATAAAAATGCCGTTTATTGAAACAGGAATCAAAGGTTTAAAGATATTTGAACCCAAGATTTGGGGAGACGACCGTGGATATTTCTTTGAGTCGTATAATCAAACTGACTTCCGCAATGCGGGTATTAATGATACGTTTGTGCAAGACAATCAAGCGCGTTCTGTACGCGGTGTGTTGCGTGGTTTGCATTATCAGATAGGAGAATTTGCGCAATCAAAACTCGTTCGTTGCGTAGAAGGAGAAGTGTTAGACGTTGTCGTGGACATCAGAGAAGGTTCTGACACCTATGGACAGTCCTTTTCTATTGTGCTTTCGGCACAAAACAAGCGTCAATTGTATGTGCCAAGAGGTTTTGCGCATGGCTATGCTGTTTTATCTGCCGACGCAGAGTTTGCCTATAAATGTGACAATTTCTATTCGCGTGCGCACGAGGGCGGATTGGCTTTCGACGATCCAAAACTCAACATTGATTGGCAATTAGAGACCGCCGAAATGTTGCTTTCTGACAAAGACAAAGTAAATCCGACATTCGGCAGTCATGTTCGTTTCTATTAAGGAATTTGTCCCCCCCCAGCCCCCCCGAAGGAGGGGAGTTTCACGCTGTTTCTTCCCCCCTTCGGGGGGATTGAGGGGGGACAACTGGCAAGCAGCTTTCTCTAAATTATATTTTATTACCCAAAAATTGCATTATCCTTGAAACTCTCCATCGTTATACCTGCTTACAACGAAGCCAATACCATACATTTGATTTTAGATAAAATCAAATCAACAGAATTGCTACAAGGTATAGAAAAAGAAATCTTGATTACCAACGATTGTTCTTCCGATGACACCGAAGGGGCAATTAAAAGGTATATGTCCGCTAATCCGACGTTGCAAATTTGCTACTTCAAACACGAAAAAAATCGTGGAAAAGGTGCTGCCCTTCACAACGGCATTCGCGAAGCAACAGGCGACTTTGTGATTATTCAAGATGCAGATTTAGAATATGACCCGCAGGAAT
Organism: Bacteroidota bacterium; assembly: GCA_046051005.1. GTDB lineage: Bacteria > Bacteroidota > Bacteroidia > Chitinophagales > Saprospiraceae > JAAFJT01. The sequence continues at coordinate 2,805 of JBJOPA010000325.1, read as the reverse complement.
ACAACATCTTGTTGCAACCGATTTTAGATGGCTTTGCAGACGTAGTTTATGGTTCTCGATTCATCGGCGGTCGTCCGCACAGGATTTTGTTCTTTTGGCACTCCATCGGCAATCGCTGGTTGACCAATATGTCTAACATGATGACCAATTTGAACCTCACGGATATGGAAACTTGTTATAAACTTTTTAAAAGGGAACACATTCAATCGCTTTCACTTCACGAGAATCGCTTTGGTTTTGAACCCGAAGTGACGGCAAAGATTTCGCGTATTCCAAATATTCGCATCTATGAAGTTGGGATTTCCTATTACGGTCGTTCTTACGCAGAAGGCAAAAAGATTGGTTGGAAAGACGGTTTTCGCGCCATCTATTGCATTTGGAAATACAATGTGTTCAGTCGTTGATGCGCACAAAGGTTTTGTTTATTCAATAATAATAATAATAAAATTCATCAAGTCATGTTTACCACGCCTTTCGTAGAATCAAAAACCGTTGCACATATAACGACCATTACTTTCTTTCACCCTTCGCACAACTCCATGCCGAGTACGCAATTGATTGCGTTACAAAATGCAATTGAAAAAGCGGGCATGGACGAACAAACGCATGTCATTATTCTGCAAAGTGCGGGTGAAAAAACCTTCTGCGCGGGCGCAAGTTTCGATGAATTGGCTGCGATTGAAGATGTCGTGACGGGCAAAACCTTTTTTATGGGTTTTGCAAACGTTATCAATGCGATGCGAAAGTGTCCGAAGTTTATTTTGGTTCGGGTGCAAGGCAAGGCGATTGGCGGCGGTGTTGGTTTGGCGGCTGCGGCGGATTATGCGATGGCACACGACAGCGCGTCTATCAAATTGAGTGAGTTGGCGGTGGGCATCGGTCCGTTTGTTATCGGTCCGGTGGTGGAAAGAAAGATGGGTTTGTCTGCTTTTTCCGAATTGGCAATCAATGCAACGGAATGGCGGACGGCGGATTGGGCAAAGTCGCGTGGATTATTTCACGAAGTGTTTGACAATGTGCCACAATTGGACGCATATACGACAGATTTGGCGACGCGATTGTCCCTCTTCTCGCTTCAAGCCATGCAACAACTCAAAAAAGTGCTATGGGAAAACACCGAACATTGGGACGAATTGCTTCAAACTCGTGCCATGATTTCAGGAGAACTCATCTTGTCTGATTTTTCAAAACAAGCCATTGCAAAATTTAAAACGAAAGGGTAAAAAACGCCACCCCCCAGTATAAAACGGTCTATCTAATGTTTTTGTCGCATTCGCCGCAAGGCGTTTCAACGCCTCGTTAATTTTTTTAGGGTGGTTATTTTTTTTTAAAAACGCTTTTGTTTTCTTTAATGTCCGCGTTCCATGTTTCGCGTTGATGTCTTTTTAATCGTCTCTGCTTTGTGTTTAATATAATATCAAAAAGATGCTTCGTACATGTGCGAAGCATCTTTTTGATGTCCAGATACTGGGGGGGGGCATCTTACGCCGTTTTTTTCCGTGCAAAAGGCAACCAAACGACAAAAAACAAAACCAAACAAACCAATTCGGCTACCAAAATATAATGTTCTCCAAAATAATCAAACAACGAAGCGGTCGTAGGTTTGTGTGCTAAGTATCCATAGTTTGAGTGCAACGCCCAATTCACTCCATTCATCACGATGGCGTATATATTGATTGCCAAAAACGCAAAGCCCACGCCGCGCAACGACGGACGCACCTTCAAAACCAATGCGCCATACAACACCGCCACCATCAAACCCGCATGAATGACCCAATATTTGCAATAACCGATATACGGAAACGCCCATTCCAATTCGGGAGTCAATACGCCTTGAATGGTTCCGACCATCACCCAAAAATAGACGACTTGAAACAACACTTCGCGCTTGCGTGGGGCATACATCGCCAACGGAATCAACAGGGCATTGATATTACAAAGGTCAAACGGTAAATTTTCTGATGCTTTGAAAGTTCCGTTTCCCATCTTATGCGCCAACCAAATCAGCTCGAATATAAAAATGGTATAGGCAATGGCTCGTCCGATTTGTATTTTGCCAATTTCGTCACGTCGGTTTCCCCATCGAAACAAGACGGCTGCGATAAGCACAAACAAGGCAACCAAAAACAAATGTTCGGAGCCAAAAACTTTGAAAGGAACGATTTTTTCTGTCCACAAATCACTAAAATTAAACATAATCAGTAAGAAATTTAAATTGTTATAAAGAAAAATGAATATCTACCATCAAATTGATGACACAAAAGTAAACAATTTTAAAAAAGACATTTTCGCAAATATTGCAAAAGATAAATATTTTTTTATTTAATGTCAATTATTTTCCCTTCAAACCAAGCAAATATACTGGGGGGTGTCTATTTTTTCAAGAAATGTCGAAAAAAATAAAACGTTGTTGCCATTATGTTTTTGTGAATGAGATGAAGAAAAAGGTGTATTTTTGTTTCGGTTTTCTTCATTAGAATAAAAAAAAGATAAAAAGAGATGAAACGAATTATTCAATTAATTGGCTGTTTGTTGTTGGTCAATTTGGCTTTTGCACAACAAAATTTGATTAAAAACCCTACGTTTGAAGACCGTTGGGTTTGCCCCAATCCGAACAACCCTGCGGATACGGTGATTCAACATTGGCGTTTTCCGCTTACCCCATCTGAAACGTATCCGCCTGTTGCCGATTCGTGCCGAAGCAATTGGTATTACGATTATTATTCAGCGGGCTTGAACTTTTGGCGTGCGCGCAGCGGTCGCGTTGCACCTTGGTTTATCAGTTACGGTTTTTGGCGCGGCAAC
>JBJOPA010000324.1:0-19014 GCA_046051005.1 Bacteroidota bacterium | reverse complement strand
GGCAAGCCAAAAGCATGAATGCCGATTGTAAAATGTTGTACGACATCAAAATGTTTAATAAAAATGAAGGTTTCGCTTGCGCATCTACGCACGAGGAGATTGAAAAATCGAACGCGCTGATTCTCAAAACCACCGACGGCGGCAACACTTGGAAAAACGTCTATCAATCCAATCGCCCATTTGAGGGGACTTGGAAAGCCGCTTTTCCGTCGCGAAATGTGGGTTATGTCACCATTCAATCCTACAATCCCGACACGACGGTGCGGCAACAACGCATCGCCAAAACTACCGACGGCGGCAATACTTGGAAAGAAATAAATTTGGTCGAAGATGCCATCGGCGGACGTGAATTTGGCATTGGCTTTATAGACGAAAAACATGGTTTCGTCGGAACCCTCACCAATGGTTACGAAACCAAAGACGGCGGCGAAACTTGGCAAAAAATAGATTTGGGTCGCGCCTGCAACAAAATTCGGATTTATAAAAACGCCGTCGGCAAAGTTTACGGCTATGCGATTGGCGTAAATGTATTTAAAATGTTGAAAAATTGATGACAAAAGTGGAGATTTCGACCTACGCTGATGCCGATAAAATTGGGGTTCAAAATTTAATTTTAAATATTCAAGAAAATGAATTTCAAATTGATATAAATTTGGAACAACAACCCGATTTGAGCGACATTCCCAATTTTTATCAACAAAATTTGGGCAATTTTTGGGTCGCGAAATCAAAAGAAAAAGTAGTCGGAACCATCGCATTACTCGACATTGGCAACCGAGAAGCCGCCTTGCGTAAGATGTTTGTCGCCAAAGATTTTAGGGGAAAGGAACACAAAGTGGGTCAACAATTGTTGGATACTTTGATTTTTCATGCGCGTCAGAAGGGCATAAAAGCGATTTATCTTGGCACTACCGAAAAATTTGTCGCCGCACAACGTTTCTACGAAAAAAATGGATTCGTCGAAATTTCGCCCCAAGATTTGCCGCCGCCCTTCCCTATCGTCTCCGTTGACGTTAAATTTTATAAACTTGAATTATAAAATGCTGAAAATATGCCCCCCCCCAGTATTGTCCTCTCAAAATGGTATTTACTTCCCCCCTTCGGGAGGATTGAGGGGGGCTTAATACTGGGGGGGGCATATTTTTATCCGTTTTTTTATAAAAAATTAATCTTCCCAATGAAACAAACAATCGAAAACGGTGTAAGGTTTGTTGCCCAAAATCGTCGTAATATCCACGTCAAACCAAAGCGATTTTTCAACTTCTTGTTCCGTCAAAAGCGTGTAGCGATATTCCTCAAAAAGTCGGGTGATGTGTTCCATTTCGCCTTCCCAAAGGGTTTTGTTATACTGATTGATGCTGTCAGGTCGCAAGAAATTTGAACTCCCGCCGCTAAATTCGCCGTTTGTATAGTTGTCCCACCAATCGCCTTTTCCAAAATACCAATACGGCGCAAGCAATGAAATATAGACCAAAATGGCATCTTTTTTTTCCGTCGTTCGGTTTCCTGTTTTTTCAATGAGGGTGTCCGTTTTGTTTTTTTTAGAAATTTTGACGTTGATGTACGACGCAAAACCACTTCCGTAGGCACTAAAATCGGCTTCGATATTGATGCTTTTTCGGTCACTCAATCGTCCCAACATACCTTTTACGTATCGTTTTATTTTCCCAATATCGCCTTTGTTGAAAGGCGTAAAATCGCCCTGTACATTGTCGGCGGCAAGGTTGCGAAGATATTCTTCGGTGAAAATAGGATTCATTTTTTCAAAATTTTAAACAAGTAAGCTAAAACGTATCGTATCAATATATTTTTCAATAATCCAAAAATAATAAAAAATATCGTTCAAAAAACATTAAAATCTGTATTTTTGCCAATTCTTATTCTTTTTTCATCAACATTTACAAAAAATAATTTGCGCTATGAAAAAACTAATTTTCAGTAATTTGGCTTACTACGCATTTATACTTTTATTTATGTCAATTTATTGCGGCGGAAGCTATTTCGTTGATTTTTATTGGCGACCGTGGGCATATAGCCGCGACAAAAACGCCAAGTTATTTGTCGGCAAATGGGCAGGACAATTTCAAGACCCCGACGGCGTTTCAAAAGAAATGACGTTAGAAATTTTTACGCCCTTCACGACCGCCGAACGCTTTGGAAGTGCCTTGAATTGTGGCGGCAAAACGAACGGAAAATCCCGAAAAAGTTTTGAGGGCGTTGCCACCGTAAAAAGTAAATTGGGCGAAGAAAATTATGAAATTTGGGGATATTTTAACGACCACAATTTTCATTCATTTTACTTCTACGAGCGCGTAAAACAGCCGCTTTCTGTCGCCAATTTTTACTTGAAACAAACGCCGCCCGATTGCATTTGGAAGGGCGATGAACTGACAATCGTTCTCCCTTTTTATTACCAAAAATTGGACGGCGCAGGTTTTTATTCCAGCGAAGACCCTCGATTTGAATACAAAGCAACCGTTGCGATGAAACGCCAATGATTTTTTTTTTACAGCATCACCATTTCGTCATCTTTCGCCAATAAGATTACTTTCGACACAATTTCCGCCGTTTTTGGGTCTTCGTCCACGAATGGCAGGAAAATCCGTCCGCGTGCTTGCATCGAAACGGGCGAAATATTCAGCATCACCGAAGGCACTTTGTGGGCAATTCCGCTGCCCAAATGCACCGTATAATCGCCTTTTTTGCCTTTGATGAAGACGTGATTTTTTTCAATTTTGACATTGTTCAGTCCAAGTAAGACGGCAGTTTCTTCAACAATCACGGCGCGCAATTCGATACTCGACAAACTCGCCTCGATGTCCACGCCGCCCACGTGCGCGATGCTGACCACCAAATCAAGGTCGCGCATGATTTCCGAAAAAATGGGTTTCGGCACGTCTTTCAGTGCAATGGTTTGGCTGCTGTTTTTTTGTCGAAAACGCACCGCCTGCACCTCCGTCGAAGTGCCATAAGCAGGGCTGTACCAATCGGAATAGGCTTCGACGGTTGCCACGATGCGGTCTTTGTGAAACACTTTTTGCAACCCTTCGGTATAATTGGGCGACCAACCCCGCGACTTGAACAAACCGCCCGCCTGTTGTGCTTGGATTTGATAACCCGCATAACGTTTCGACACGCCCACCGCCGCCAATTCGTCGGCATTTGGCAAATATAATTCCCTAAAAATTTGTTTAAACGGTTGAACTAATTGCGTTTGAAATGCCCATTTTTGATAGGCACTCCATTGTTCAGAAGCGTACAAATCGGTGCAATGCGCGATGCGAAATGTCGTTTTTTCTGTCAAATTTTCAACTTTTCCGTCCACATTTTTTAAGGTTTTATCAGCATAAAAACCTGTTTTATTTTCTGACGAAACCAACACCAAACTACCCAAAAGCGGCTTGATGATGGGGTGTTGCAACAGATTTTCAATTTCTTTACCGTCGAAAATGTCGCCTCTAATCATGGCTTCTTCCAACGATTTTCTGATGCGTTTTCGCTGTTCGTTGAGGCTATTTTTCGTCAAAATGAGGTCGGATACTGGGGGGGTGCTTTTCAAAGCGGCTGGAATGTCGGACAGCGTTTTTCCTGCTTTTGTTACCACAATTTCGGCTTTTCCAAGCGAATTTACTTGCAACGAAATCGTTACATCGGCTTTGTTGATGACATTTGCGGAACTCAACAAATTTTGAACGTCTAACGTTTCCATCGCCCACGTGAGGCGCATGGGGTCGGCATAACCCGCGTTGCGCGCCAAATTTTCCATTGCCAACTCGCAAACCCGTTTTTCGCTGTCTCGCCGTTGTTGACCGCCGCTTTTACCCGATTCTTTAAAATTTTGGATAAAAATGTAACGTTCTAACACATCTTTTTGTGGGTCTTTCTGGTCCAATTCAATCAAACCCAATGCGACGACATAATTCTTATTTCTTTTATCCGTAATTCGTTGTTTACAATCTTCCAATGTCAATTTTCCTAAAATCGCATCGGCATAAACCCGCGCTCGGACGTAACCTTGATTGTCCGAAATATAATGTGCCGATTTATAGACAACAGCAAAACGTTGTTCGCCCAAATCGGCAAAAACTTGTTTAAACCACGCAATGTCCACCGCGCCTTCTTCAAAATCTTTGGCAGCGACAGTCGTATATTTTGCCAATTCGCTTTCTTTTTGCAAGTCAAAAAAGTTGTTCGCGTGCGCGTGCAAACACCATGCGGCGGCTTCAAAACCTTTCCAACCCAAATATTTTTCTGTCCATGTCAACCATTGCGGCGCGTACAAAGCGCATTCGACGAGGCGATTTTCGGTGATTTTCAAGTCGTCCATCACCTTTTTAAAGTCTTCAAAAGTCTCGGATACTGGGGGGGTGCAACTTTTGAGCATTCGGCTAAATTGCATCGTTTTGTCTTCGCCCAAATACGACGTGTAGGAATAGCCGCGTTGCAACGCATCTTTTCCCAAACCTTTCAAGATTTTTGACAAATAATCCAAGCCTTTTACGTCCGACAAATTGACTACAAATTTGGAAACTGGCGTTGGCGTTTCGCCGCGTTTGAGTTCAATATTTAAAAAATGTGGCTTCGCTTTCGCTAAAAATTCTTGATAAATTGGATAGCGTTTCAGCGTGTTTTGCGCATCTAAACGCGGGTGATTTGTCAAATTATTCCAAATTTCGGTTGACAAAATCAAATGACAAAATTCATCATAATTCACCAAACCCAACGCATAAGCCCGTCCCAATGTTCCTTCTTTACAGCAATTAAAACCAATCGCATTGGGCGGCAACATACGATAGAACCAATAAATCACCGCCCAAAAACGCTTGAATTGGTCGTCCGATATTTTTTCGGCAATCGTTTCTTTCCAATCTTCGGCACTCATTTGGCGTTGCTCGAAATTGGCAAAATACGCCTTAAACGCATCGCGCCAAGTTGCGCTTTGCTCTTGCATATACGAATAAAGTTGCATTTTTTCAAACAAATTTTCTGTCGGAATGGAGGCAAAATAATGCGTCGTCAAGTCCAATTCAACTTCAAAAACTTGGTCTTTTATCGTCGGTTCGTCGTAGAGGCAACCAATCAAAATTTGGCAATGACCCGGATATTTCAAGCCCAAACGGTTGGTCTGAAAAATGGAAGTCGTGAAACTTTGCGTATAATTTTTCACCAATTCGCGCAGCCAATCGGGAATAATGTCGCCCGCAGTAAACGGATAAGAAGTCGTATATTGTCCTAGAAAATTGATGTCCAAAGGCGTTAATTTCGAGTTTTTATACCACGAATCCCACACTTCGGGCAACGGCAAACTTGCCAAACTTTCTGTATATGAAGGATTGTAGCTAAACGATTTTGTCCGTTGAAAAGATGAATTTGAAATCAATATTTTTTCTTTATTTCCTTCATAATTTGTGATTTCATATTCGTGATTTTCATGTTCGATGAAAAGCGCGTCCAATTTTTTGATTTGAATTTCTAATTCTTCCAAAGAAATGGACAACCCAAACATCGGTTTTCCGTACATTTTTTCGGCAAAAAAGCCCTTCGTTGGCTTTTCTAAAACGGGAATGGGCGCGCGATTTTGAGGATTGTACAAGCCAAAACCGTTGCTTTCGTCGTACACGACATTGGTTTTGTCCAACAAATCCGTCACTATCAATTCCGATTTTCCAGTTGCTTTCTGATTTTTTTGATGTAAATCTGCACTTTCAGCGACGAAATCGAGAAAGCGGTTTTGTAGTTTCAATTGTTGCAACAAATCCAATCCCGCGAGGCGTTGTTCTTCTTTTTTTGATGCCAACAACGTAGAAATGGAGGTTTTCAAATCCGCGTCGTTCAGCTTCGCCAAAATGGGCAAAACAGATTTGCGAATTTCATCATTTTTACGGCTCAACAATCCTAGCAAAATCGCCAATTCTGATTCCGTCGGGGTCAATAAATTATAAACCACAAAACCCGCCCGAAAAACAGTGGACGATTTGTCTTGCATGGCATTAACAATCCAAATTCTGTCAAATTCGCTTGGATTGAAATTTTCTTCGGTTTTATTGAGGTCTTTTGCCCAAAAAAACTGTCTAAAATGGTCGCAAAAAATGCCGCTTCGCAAATCCGCGTCAAAACGATTTTGATAAGGCAACAATTCCGCGCTCCGTTGCGTTGCGCGGGCGACGCGATATGCCCAATGAATGAACAACCATTTGGCATCGAATTGATAATTTTCCCAAGCAAATTTTGGCGCAGCATGGCTCAATTTATCGGGAATTTCGGCGACTAATTTTTCAAAAAACTGCCAAGTTCCGTCTGTTTTTTCATATTTTTCATTGCCTGCATTGTTTTCAAGACCCTTGAAAATATTCCAACGAACGGCGATATCTGTTTCGTTTTCGCAATATTTTTTTACAAAATCAAACCCTTTTGGACGAATATAAATCATGGAATAACAAACCAAAGCGCGGATTTGCGGGTCGGGATTTTGCATCAGTTTTTCGCATTGTTCCCAAAATTTTAGGGCATTAAATTGACGCAATGCCCACAATTGCATATAAATTTCGGTATAATTTTCCGAAAATGCCCCCCCCCCAGTATGTCCTCCCCCAGCCCCTCCGAAGGAAGGGAGTAAAGTATTTTGAGCTAAAAATTTGATGGCAAATGTCAACAAACGTGCTATATTTTTTTCATTTGTCTCTAATCCGTCTGCCAATGGGAGCAAAAGATATTCTTTCATCGCAGCCAAAACGGACGCAAAACGGCACAATTCATGGTCTAAAATGGCTTGTAACAACAATATTTTAGCGTTAACATTTGCATTTTTTATATTGTTGACAATCGCCTGTCGCAAGCCTTCTTGCCGTTGTGCCGCCAACAATAACTTGACAATTATTTCCCATAAGTCGGGACGATTGCTTTGCATGGCAATCTGGATAATCGCCACATTCACCGTACCGATTTCGGCTTCGTTTTGCAAAATATCTTTGAGCAATTTCACCATTTTTTCGTCGCTGTCGTTCACCATTTTCACCGCAATCGGAACGTAGGGAAAATCGCCGCTTATACTTTGAATTGAATTATAATATGTCAGATATTCATAAGCATCAATTTCCCTCAACAGCCAGTCGGTCGCCAGCGCGTAGAGCGTTCTTGCTTTTTCATAGATTCCAAATTTATTCCATGCGTTTTTGACCGTATTTTCCCATTTTTTCGGCAAAAAATCCGCCCACAAACTATCGTAATTGGCGGTTTCCCAAAACGTTTTCCCTTCGGGAACGGCTTTCAACAAATCTATGACCGCCGTGTGGCGTTTGTTGCCTTCGTAGAATGGATATTGCAACTCGTTAGTCGGAATTTCGGGGTGCGCATTCGTCAGCCAAAGTGCCAAATCTTTTGCCTCGCCCGTGAGCGCGGCTACGCGAGTGGCAATATTTTTTTCGATATTTTCGGGCTTTTCGATGCCTTTTTGAAGGAGATATTCAACAATTAGAGAATTATTAAACATATTTTTATTTTTGGATTGATTAATAATTTTTGATTTAAAAAATGATTTTCTTCCCCCTTTTGGGTGGATTGAGGGGGGCTTATACTGGGGGGGGGCATTTTTTTTAAGCAAAAATGAAAAATTTATGTGATTTCATATTTCCCATTTTATGTACTTCTTTCTTACAATTGGATTGGTTTATAATCCATACATTTTTTTACAATTTCTTCCACAGAAGGCGTATATTTTGAAATATCGTCTTTTCGAGCGTCGTAATTTTCGGGGTAAAAAAACAAATTTGAACCTTTTGGATATGGCACATTTCTATCAAACAATGCCATCATTTCGTTGATTTCGGCTTCCGTTCCAACGGCGTTTACGATTTTATAACCCAACGTTTCGAGTTCAAAAACGTTGAGCGTTTTCATTTTTTCGGCTTGGTCAATTGGCACTTTTGCGCCCTGCAACCAATGCACAAAACCGCCTTCAAATGCCAATAAATCAACGGTTCCCATTTCGTGTTTTAGGTAGCCCGCCATTTTCGTGTCTTCCGAATAAGCGGCTAACGTTGTCAAAAGGGAATAAATATCCATGAAACTATCGTCATTAAATTCCATTAAAATCATCAAATAATGGCGATAATTTTTACCACTTTCTTCACTAAATGTTTTAAAATCGTATTGAAAAAGCATGGTGTCGGGGACACACAAATTAATTTTATTGTTAAAGTCAAAACCAAAATTGTCTAAAAATGCGGGCAGCCGATGGTCTTGTTTTCCCGACTGAAAAAAGTCAGTGATATACTGGGGGGTGTCTTTTTTTAGCGTAATGTTGACGTGTAAAGTCGTATAAATACTCATAATTTTAGGCGATTGAAAGTTGTAAAATTTTTATTTTTCGAGTGTTCTCAATGCTTTTTTGATGATGTAATCAGTTTCTTTGGAGGGGTTTTCGGTTGCCCATTTTTTGCAAATTTCGACTACAAAATCGGGTTGGGTTTTGCTGGCATCGTTGAGCCAATTGCCGACGCTGTCTTGCACATATTTTGATTTATCAGATTTCAACGGCTCTAAAATGGGCAATGCCAAAGTAGGATTTTCTTTCAAAACCTCGATATGCGCGCACCAAACCCCGCGTGGGCGCGTAGATTCGCTTGCAAAACGCCTAATATTTTCGTTTTCCGAAGCCGTCCAAGTGGCTAAAATGGTCAAACTTTCAGACAAATTTTGGGTCATAGACGGGCGCACCGCCATCCAAGCGATTTCCCGCACGCCAAAATGCGCATCTGCGGCAAACGGTTGAATCTTTTCTAACATATCGAAAATTGTCGTATTCGGATTTTTGCCGACGACATGCGTTGCCCAACAGCGCACCGCATCGGCGGGATGTTGCGCCATTTTTTGCAACAATTCCGCGTCTTTGTTCGCCGTGATTTGTTGTAAAAATCCAACGCCAATGGCTTCGTTGATGGACGTGACGGTCGGCTTTTTCAGCGCATCAATTTCTTTCAAAATTGGTTGCAGATAAGCCATTTTTTGCCACGATGAAAGCACATTTTCAAGCAATTGTTTTTGGTCAATCGCTAACCATTCCACCAAATTGGCAGATTCGATGTCGCCGCGATTGAGTTGCGCCATCACATCGGGCGAAATCTCTTTGATTGACCTTGCTCCTTTCCGTTTTGTTGTCACTTTTTTATCTTATATTTTTTAAAAAAAATTTTTAAGACCAAATATACTGGGGGGGGCATTTTTTTATGAAAAATTGAGGAATTTACACGCCTATCAAAGCGGTCAGGCGAATGAACGTGACGATTGAATTGGGCGTAATTTCGATTGAATTTTCCAATTTTTCGACAATTTTATTGTCAACCGAAACGACATACAAACCGTCCGTAAAAGCGGTCAATACGTTTTGGATAGCGTCAGGAATTGCTACTTTTTGGTCGTTGTAGAGGGTTCCGAAACCCACTTTTCCTGTGTCTGCGGCAGCTTCAATAGCGGTTTCGGTCAGAAAATCAATGATAGGTTTTTCGATGATTTTGGCGTTGTGTGCTTCAATTTGCTGGGTTGCAATCGCGACAATCAAGGTTTTCAAGGTCGGTTGCGCGCCCATGTCGGCAATTTCGATGGGTTCTTTTGCCAATTTCAAATGGCGTTTGCCTGCTTTTTTTATTTTGATAAAAATAGTTGTCATTTCAATGAAATTTTAGTGGTTTTATGATTTTAAAATCCGATTTTTCAACGCTTCGATGGTTTTAATTTCGGCTAATTCGGCGTGATTGATGAACAGCGAGCAGTCGTTTTGCTGTTGTTTCAAAACGACGGGTAAAGGTAAATCTTTAAATTGAGGATATTGCGTTTGAAACTCATCTTTGTGCAAAAATTCAAGCGGAATCGGCGATTTTTTGACAAAATCGTCCCATTCTGGGCGAATTTTGAAGATGCCGTAGGTCAAATCGCACAAGCTACACGGGTACGTATCGGGCGAGAACAGTTTGTGCGCCACGTCCAGATAGGCATTCCATTTGCCGCTATCGGCGTTGTAAACGAATATTAATTTTTCCATTTTGCGATTGATTGAAACGACACAAACAAAGCGCAAATATCTTTCAGAACTATCACATAATTATCTCCATCAAAATATCATTTTGACAATTTGCCTTTTTTTTAAGTCGAAGAGGAATTTAAAAAAAATGTCTTGTTTTGAAGTAAACAATTATCAAAAAATAAGCATTTATACTGGGGGGGTATAAAAATCACAAACGCTTGATTATCAACGGGATAATCAAGCGTTTATTTATTAAAAAAAGGGCGTTTATACTGGGGGGGATAAAAAACGTTCTATTTTTTCTTGAAATAAAGCCGTATTCCAAGAAAAAATCTTACCTTTATTCCGACAAAAACATGTTTAATCAACCAAATTTTTCATGTGATTTTAGAATTTAATTTGACAAATAAACTTGATGACAGCCAACCACTTTGGCGATACATCGCATTTGTAAAATCGGTTTAAATTTACCTTAAAATAATTTCAAATTAGACTATTCTCCTAATTTTTCATCATTATAACGTACAATTCATGGACCCTCAAATATTTCAACCACATATTGATTTACAGCCGCTTGTGAAATGTTATTGGACTTTGGAAAGTCCGAAAGAAAAAGCACCCGTTAGGAACACGATTGTACCTGATGGCTGCATGAAATTGATTTTTCACTACGGCGACCCCTACAAACACTACACCGAGAACGGCGAAAACATTACACTGCCAAAATGCTTTTTAATCGGGCAATTGACGCGCCCTTATGAGGTAGAACCAACGGGGAAAACTGCCACTTTTTTTGTATGTTTTCACCCAAACGGTTTTCTTCCCTTTGCAACCATGCCTATAAAAGACATGGAAAATACTGCCGTTCCGTTGGAAAGATTATTTGGCACAGAAGGGCAAGAGATTGGTCAAAAGATTTTAAACGCCGCCTCAACTTTGGAAAAAATAGAGTTGATAGAAACGTTTTTGTTCAACCAATTAGAGAATACCGAAACCGTTGACAACATTATAAAATCTATCGTTGACACTATTTTGACCGCCAACGGGCAGCTTTCGGTTGATGAACTTGCCAAACAAACCAAAGTCAATCGCAGACAATTGGAGCGAAAATTTTCATCAACCATCGGTTTAAGCCCCAAACAATTGTCAAAAACCGTTCGATTGCAAACCACGCTCAAAACATTGTTGAATAAAAAAGTGATAAGCCTCACCGATTTGGCTTACGAAAACGACTACTACGACCAAGCCCATTTTATCAAAGATTTCAAAGAATTTACGGGACTAACGCCCAAAGAATTTTACGGCGACAACTTGAAAATGTCCTTGATTTTTGACAATAAAGATTAACGGTGTCGCATTTTTACAATTTTAGGTGTCAAAATCCGCTCACCTTTGCACCCTAATTAAAATTATTTCAATAATTAAAAAATTGTAAAAATGAAAAATGTGAATCCAGTTAATTGGTTTGATATTTACGTATCGGACTTGGCACGCGCCAAAAAATTCTACGAAACGGTGTTCAACATCCAACTTTTTGATTTCCCGATTGAGTGGGGCAAACAGTCCGCTTTCCCTTCAAATGATGAAGCCTTGAATATTTCTGGGGCACTGGTTGAGAAAGCGGATAGGACAAATGGCAACAATACGGTGGTTTATTTTGCTTCGGAAGACTGCATTACCGAGCAAAACCGCGTGGAAGACGCAGGCGGAAAAGTTATCGCGCCAAAAATGTCCATCGGAGCATTTGGATTTATCTCCATGCTGATGGACACGGAAGGCAATACGATTGGACTTCATTCACGTCAATAAATCGTCGAAAAAAATTACGTAAAAGTTAAAAATATCGAAAAGTTGTTAAAAACACTAAACGCTTGATTATCAACGGGATAATCAAGCGTTTATTTATTAAAAGAAGTCGATTTATACTGGGGGGGGCATTTTTTTTATATTTTTTTTGTTGATTTTGAAAAAAATATAAAAAAATCTCGACCGTTTTATCTTGCTCAATCGTCAGAAATTCATTGTTTAATAAAAAATAAAAAATTAGAAAAATGAAAAAAATGATTGATTTTGGACGATGGTTTTTCGTCTTACCGTTTTTGGCTTTTGGATTTCTCCATTTCGGTCCACTCGAATTTAGTCTGCCTTACGTGCCGACGTGGTTGCCGTTTCCTGCTTTTTGGGTCTATTTTACGGGAGCTTGTTTCATCGCTTTTGCGTTGAGTGCAATCCTCAAAAAATATGACAAATTAGCCGCCGTTTTATTAGCTTTGTGCCTGTTTTTATTTGTCGTTTTGATACACATTCCGAGTGCAATGGGCGGCGATTTCAAATCCGTTATTGGCGCAATTCGAGACGTTGCCATGTGCGGAGCCGCGCTCTTGTACGCAGGCGCATACGCAAAAGACAATCGAATTATTGGAGAATAAAAATAGAAAAAAATGACAGCACACAATTATTTTCTAGAAATTTGCGAAGCCATTCCAGATGCTAAAAAAGGAGCGATGTTCGGTTGGGAATGTTATAAATGCGGCACAAAACCCTTTGCTTTTTTTGACCGCAACACCGAAGCAGCGGTGGCGTTCAAACTATCGGGCGAGGTTTATAACGAAGCATTGGCGTTGCCCGATTCCGAAATTTTCAACCCCGCAGACAAGGGCAAACCCATGAAAAATTGGGTCGTTGTTTCCTTTGCTCAAAAAAGTTATTGGGCGTGTTTTGCGATGGCAGCATTTGAAGAAGTATTGAAAGAACCTATTAAAATCAAAGCAAAAAATGGAAAAAAATAGCGAAAATACGTTAAAAAATGCTTTGAACGGCGATATTGTTGCCTTTCAAAACCTTTTTATTGCTTTTCAAAATCAACTAAAATCTTACCTCTATCGCTTGGTCACAGACCGAAATGTAGCGGAAGATTTAGCGCACGACACTTTCGTAAAAGCGTTCGATAAATTGTCCACTTTTAAAGGCAATTCGTCTTTGAAAACATGGGTTTTTCAAATCGCTACGCATTTGGCGTATGACCATTTGCGGCGTTACAAACGGTGGTCGCCCGAAGCACAAGACCAATCAAAAGCACTGGCGTTGAGCAATCAAACGGTTTACGATGCCATCAATCAAGTGAGTGCCGCTTCGGGCGAAGGGGCATATGATATGCGAGAACATATTGATTTTTGTTTTACTTGCATTTCTAAAACGCTACCAATTGAGCAACAAGTTGCTTTGATTTTGAAAGATATTTACGATTTTTCGGTCAAAGAAATTGCTCAAATCCTCGAAAATACTGGGGGGGTCGTCAAACATCTTTTGGTGGACAGTCGAAAGACCATGACGACCGTTTTTGACCATCGTTGTGCCTTAATCAATAAAAATGGGGCGTGCAATCAATGTTCAGAACTCAACGGCGTACACAATCCAAAGCAAAATCAACAAGCCGCTTTGATGGAATTGGAGTTGGTGAAAGCGTCTAAAAAATTTAATCGAGAAGAATTATTCGCCATGCGTACCACGCTCGTGAAGGGCATTGACCCGTTGCGCTCAAATGGAGCCGATTTACAAGACGTAATTATGCGTTGCACGCGGCAAGCAATTGGCGAAATTGAGCATTTGAACTAAAAAATACTGGGGGGGGGCATTTTTACGCCTCTTCCCTGATTTTTTGATGATAAAAAGCCAATTTTTCAAGCAATTGATGCATTTGAAACAACTCTTCGGACGATAAATTGCCCGCCAAAATGCTTCCCACTTTGTTCATTTCTTCAAACACATTGAACAATTCGGCGCGTCCGTAGTCCGTAATTTGCAGCAAAACCGCACGTTTGTCGAGCGTGTCGGGCTGTTCAGAAACCAAATTATTTTTCAACAATCGCTTGATAACTTCTATCCCAGAAGGAATTTCGACCATGTTGTTTTTTATCAAATCGGTCTTCCGAATGCTTTTTTCCTTGTGAATGTCGGCTAAAAAAATGAAATCGTCTATCGTCGTCACGGGCGTGTCTTTCAACGCCGTTTTGGTGTAGATTTTCATAAAACGGAAAAGCATATTCAGATAAAAACCCAACTGATTTTTCAATAATTGTTCATTTTCAAGGGCTTTTACCTTTTGAGTGGTCTCGTTTTTTACGTGCGCATATTGCAAAAAACCATCTACGGTTCCTTCGGCTGTTCCTTTTTCATAATCCTCGATGAGCGGAAGCAATTGGGCTAATATTTCAAAAGATTTTTTCATTTATAAAATGATAACATAATTTTTTCAAAAAAAAATAATTAAAACATAAAACTTTTGTTCTGTTTCAACGTTATATAATTTCCACAAAGGTAATTTAATTATGTTTTAATAATAAAATTTTACTTCGAGTTTTTAAAAAAAATTATAAAAAATGAAAATTAAAGTCGCAATAGCAACCTTCGCGCTCACTTTTTTCTCTTTTTTCTCGGTTTTTTCGCAAGACAATTGCCCCGTGAAAAAAGTAAATTTGTTGCCTTCCTAAAAATCATCAACACAGGATTTGCGAAGTATGAAAAATTGATAAAAAATTATCCTTTCAAATAATATATCGCCCTATTTTGAAGCCTAAACACTTCAAAATAGGGCGTTTATACTGGGGGGGGTATTTTTTTTCACATTCTTACTTCATCGTTTTTATCATAATATCAATCAATCCACACAAGCCCGCTCCTACGATGATTGACCATGAAATATAATCTTTAAAT
Organism: Bacteroidota bacterium; assembly: GCA_046051005.1. Lineage (GTDB taxonomy): Bacteria > Bacteroidota > Bacteroidia > Chitinophagales > Saprospiraceae > JAAFJT01. Next base: position 4,283 of record JBJOPA010000324.1, on the reverse strand, counting down.
TCATTCTTCTTGTGTTTGAGAAACAATAAATGGAGAACAACATGAATAATAAAAAAATAATCAAGACCAATAATAAATTTATGGTTGTTCGGATTATCAATGAGCATGTAAAGAATCCAATAAAAAATTGGAATGTGTAAAAATAGAAAAACAAAATACCCTATTTTGTCATTTAAAAATGATGTAATGGGCAAAATACGCCACTCTTTGCAACGAATCGCGTCCATTTCGTGCATCAAAATAAAAGATAAACCCAAATAAAAAACAACATTATTTGCCATATTTTGTAATTTTTTTTTAATTTTCTATTATTCCCAAAAAACACATAAAATAGGGCGTTTATACTGGGGGGGGATATTTTTTGTCCATTTCTTTGTCTTCTTTTTTAATTTCTCTCAATAACGCCTCTGTTTTTCGGGCTTTGGCGCGGTCTCTTTTGGCTTTGGCTTTTTCTTCAAATTTGCGTCTGGTTTCTTCGACTTTTTGGGCGCGTTCGTAACTTCCTGCGTATTCACGCACGAGTTCGATGGCATCTTCCATTTTGTGTGGAACGAATCCAATTCCTTGACAACCACAAGAATATATATTGTATTTATTGTCAACTAAATATTTTATACATTTCCATTCTTCATTTTTTGTTTTGGCGGGCAGGCGCAAATCGCGTCCTAAATTTTCCATTTCGCCGCCGCAATTGGGGCAATGAAAATCCTTTGCTTCGGTGGCATTTTTGTCCACATCAAATAGATTTCTACGCTTGAAACCAACTTGACATTTAAAACAACCATAGGTTGATTTGTACTTATAAAAAGCGTAACGACACATTTTTCTAAACGTTATTTTAGGATTTTTTAAATTATTTTTGAAACCATTTATAATGTTCTTGCAACAAATCAATAAACTCAATTCGTTCTTTCAACACTTTGTGTGTAGCAATAAAAATATGTATAATGTCTTTATTTTCAATATCTTGTGCAATTTTCAAATATACCACATCTTTTTTTCCGTAGAACAAACCCCCACTCCATTTTGATTGGTCTTCGTGGTTTGTGTTGTCCAAATCGAGTAAGATTCCCTCCATTTCACCTTCCATAAATTCGTAATCTATCAACAAGGCTATCATGTCAAAAATCATTTCCATTTTATGGCGATAAAACCAAAAACTGTAATCATAATCCGCATTAAACTGCTTGTTGATGACGGATTCTTTCGGAGTCTGTTTTTTAATTTCTTTCTTATTCATTTTTCTAAAAAAATGTTGTGCCACCCTCCTTCGGGGGGAAAATACTGGGGGGGTATTAAAATTCGTAATGTTTTAAAATATTTTTATAATATTCAAATTTTTCTTGATTATTGGTGGCAAAAATGGGCATTCCCGCCCACATCACGAGGCAATCGTCGTCCACCAAATAATACGAAAATGGTTCGTCGTAAATCAAATAATGCGCTGACCACAACAGTTGCACTTTGGCGAAATGATGTTTTATTTCGTCCATATTTTTGGCTTCCAAACCCACATATTTTTTCAAATTATAAGCAATTTCTTGTAACGCAAAAGTCGTTAAAAAATTGGGTAAATTTTCTTTCAGATAATGACTTTTTTGCGGTTCCACTCGGTTTTTAAAATAAACTTTTGTGGATTTAAGCGTGGCTTCACAAGCCCAATTGTTTTGATTTTCATGCGCAAATTCAAAATTTTTTTCTGTTAAATTCAGCTTATCAAACTTCACCAATCGGTCTAAATTACAGAAAAAATGAATCGTTTCGTAACGACAATCTTTGCTAAAATGCGCATCAATTTCATAAATTTCTTTCAACGCTTCTGGAAAATGGAGGGGAAATTGAGCGTCGTCTATTCGCTCAATTTTCGCATCAAAAAGCCGTGAAACAACTTTTTTTAAGATACGAATAGGATTTTTTTGATGTAATTTCATATTTCAACGTCAAACCATTTACGAGCAAAAACAAAATATAAAAACAATGAAAATAATTTTTAAAGTACAAAATTTTGTCTAATCAAGACAAACACAATCAAAAAGAGCGAATAGGCGATAAAGAAAGGAATGATAAACTGAATCAAACCAAAAGCCAACATCAACGCCATTATCAACAATTGAAAACCCAATCCGTAGAGAGAAATCAAGCTCATAAACCAATTTGGGAAACGCCGCACATGCACCGCCTTTTTGTCCAACATGGCAATAAAATTATCGAAATTGGAATAAAAAAGCGTATAAAAAAAGAACAATATATCCACATTTTTTTGGCTTTCACCGCCCAATGCAATCGGTGTTTCATGCTCAAAAATGCGGCTTGTCGTGTCACCGCCAATCGAATTGTGCCGAATGATTATGTAATAATAATTATATAAAGTTCCTTGCAATTGAACGCCTAAAAACGCCAAAAGTGCATAGAACCAAGCGGTTTTGGTGATGCAACAAATTGTAACAAACAACAATGCGTTTAGCAAAATATCGAAATTAGAATCCAAATATCGCCCCGTGTAAGAAGGCGTATTTTTGACACGCGACAACTCGCCGTCTGCGGCATCGAGGATTGATTTTAAAATCAGAAACGCGCCCGCCATCAAATAATATTGATTCAACATGCAAGTAACGGCAATTAAGCCCGAAATACCAAAGGCAATCGTTACGTGAATGGGCGTTGCCGCCGTATTTTTCAAGGTTTGTGCTATCCATTGCGCCATCGGTCGCCCATAATCCGAGAAATCTAAAAACCGATTTTCGGCTGCTAATTTTGACATTTTTTTTATTTTACAAAATGAATATTCTTACGAATGATAATTACTATACGCCGACATCAACAAACATTTGTCGCATTGATGTCGAAAATAACCGAATTTTTCTTTTTCCAAATGCCATTCGCCACCACAACTTGGGCATGGGCGCGCAATGTCAATTTCTCGCTTCCGTTTGGCAACATTCGACAGAAAATAATAGGTTTTCACACCCGAAACTTCGGTGAGTTTTGCCGCCACTTTTCTGCCTTGTTTTGACAATCCAGAGTCAAATTTAGCCATTTGTGCAATTGCCCATTTTTCGCCTGTGCCGCAATTCAAATCCAATTGGATACACGCTTTGTACGAACTTATCCAGCCCAAAATGTCCCAAACTCGATGGTCGTGCAACTTTGGAATTTTGAACAACGGCACAAATTTTTCGCACGAACCGCATCGAATTGGGGAAAAATCGCCGTAATAATACAACACATAAAAATCGTGATGGGTGCAAGTACAAACATTTTCCAACTCTTCTTCGCCACGACCTTCGTACTGCATTTCGAGTTCATTGCCGCACAAGGCTTCCAATTTTGCAATCGCTTCTTTGACGTAATGCGTATGATATTTTTCGTCCAAAGCCTCGTCCGTGAAAGTCCAAAGCGAACACGAAATACGATTTTCTTTTATGTATGCGTTTTGTTCACGCCCAAGTATTTGACCACTTTCTCTAAAATTGCCGATAACGCTGTAGAAAGCATGCCAAAGCTCATTTTCGTCAACTCCTTCTTTATATTTTATTGATACTGAGTGCATTATAATTTATTTAAAAATTCAATCTTAAAGGCTTTTATACTGGGGGGGGCTTAATTTTTCATTTTTAATTTAACAATTCTATTGCCCACCGCTTTTTTACTTTTCATAATATTTTGTACCGTCCACAAATCCGTCAGATTATCGCCGTCTAAAATGCTGCCGCTATAATCGCCCCACGGAACGTTTTTTTCGGAGCCGTCGCCGTAGTTGTCCGTCCCTTTTTCGACCGTGATGACTTCGCGCATTTCGCCGTTGGGGTCGGTATTTTTTCGATAAACGAAACTCGGACTCACGTACATATCGGCGTTGGTTTCTTGAAATCCAACCAACACATCAAGATTTTTATTCACGGCAATCGTCGCTTGAATGTAGTTTGAATTTTCTTTTTCAATCACGCCCGTCTGCATGGTTTCGCCATCTGTGAGTCGAATTTGATGCCATTGCACAGCTGCCCGACCTTCGTAATTGATGGTGTGCGCAAACCACAAATAACCGCCTTGAATCACCAAATTTTTGGGATTTCGGTCGCCACTTGACACCGTCGTTGCGGTTCCTTTTTGCGGCGATGGCGGCGGCGATGCTACGTATTCCAAGCCGTGTGTTTTTTCCCAAATTTTGGCAACGTATGGCACATTATCCGCATCAGTCGTTATTTTATGAAGCGTAAAAATGGTGTCGTTCACTTGCAAAAAATAAATATCGTCCAACGCATCTTGTCCAAAAGCAGGTTGCC
>JBJOPA010000323.1:0-6038 GCA_046051005.1 Bacteroidota bacterium | reverse complement strand
CCCCCCCCCCCCCCCCCCCCCCCCCCCCCCCCCCCCCCACACCTTTGAAAAAAAAACGTGGATTAAACCGCCAATGCCATCATTTGATGCAAATCTTCTTCTCTCACTTCTTTTTGACGGTCAGCAATTTCAATAAAACTTTTATACAATTTATCGAGGCTGCCATTGGGTTCGTAGCCAATTTGTTGCAATCTAAATTTGAGGGCAGCGCGTCCGCTTCGGGCGGTCAACACGATTTTAGATTCCGAAACGCCGACTTCGATGGGGTCAATAATTTCATACGTTTGGCGATTTTTGATGAAACCGTCTTGATGAATGCCCGACGAATGGGAAAAGGCATTTGCGCCTACAATTGCTTTGTTGGCTTGCACTTTCATGCGCATTCGCTCGGAAACCAATTGGCTGATGGGAAACAATTGTTGGGTGACGACATCGCAATGATAGCCCAAAGACGCATGTTGTTTTAAGACCATAACAATCTCTTCGAGGCTCGTGTTTCCTGCGCGTTCGCCGATGCCGTTGATGGTGCATTCTACTTGTCGAATGCCGTTTTGAATGCCCGAAATGGCGTTTGCAGTCGCCAAACCCAAGTCATTGTGGCAATGCGCCGACAAAATGGCTTTGTCAATATTGGGGACATTGTTCATCAAAAATGCAATTTTTTGACCATATTGTTCGGGCAAACAATAGCCCGTTGTGTCGGGAATATTGACAACCGTTGCGCCTGCTTTGATGACGGCTTCGACCACTTGGGCGAGATATTCGTTGTCGGTTCTGCCTGCATCTTCGGCATAAAATTCGACATCGTCCACAAAATTTTTCGCCAAACGAACCGCTTTGATGGCGCGTTCGATGATTTCTTCGCGAGTGGCATTGAATTTAAATTTTATATGACTGTCCGACGTGCCGATGCCCGTGTGTATGCGCGGGCGACGCGCATGTTTGAGCGCGGCGGCAGCGGCTTCAATATCGGCATCAACGGCACGCGACAAGGCACAAACGGTGGCGTTTTGCACCATTTTGCAGACTGCCTCGACCGACCGAAAATCGCCAGGACTCGAAATCGGAAAACCCGCCTCGATGACATCAACGCCGAGTTCGTCAAGTGCCAATGCAATTTCGACTTTTTCGTTCATGTTGAGTTTGCAGCCCGGCACTTGTTCGCCGTCGCGCAAGGTGGTGTCGAAAATAAATATTTTTTTATCGTTTGACATTTTATGGTATTTTTTTTATATTCTTTCAGTAAATTAGATAAATCGCAAAAAACGCATTATTTTTGTAGTTGTTTTTATGGTTATTTTTTAGAAAAAAAAGTCATTTTTTAATTTGGATACTGGGGGGGGCATCTTTTTTGATGCAGTTCCGTAAACAATTGACGGCATTTTATTGTTTTTAAAACTAACGTCAAAATTAGGCAAAAAATGGGCTTTGAAAAGGCTTAACTTTTGTTTGTTCTGACCATTCAAACCTAATTATAATTTTATAACTAATTAATTATCAACATGTTAGATAAAAATAAATTACGATGCCAACTCTTAGCAACGATGCCACTTTCTTGCTCGTCAAAACGCTGACGAAAGCAGAAAAACGCAACTTTCGGCTCTACGTCACGCGCAACCAATCCAAAGATGACTTAAAATTTATTTTACTTTTCGATGTTTTGGACAAACAACGCGACTACGACGAAGAAGGCATTTTCAAAAAAGTGCCTGAAATTAAAAAAGAACAACTTTCCAACCTCAAAGCGCATCTGTACAAGCAGTTGTTGAGCAGTTTGCGCCTCCTACACAAACAAAAAAATGCAGATATTGACATCAGAGAACACATAGATTACGCCAAAATATTATACAACAAAGGTTTATATGTTCAATCTTTGCGCGTTTTGGACAAAACGAAAGTGATGGCGCGGCTTCACAATCAAAGTTTTTTGCTATTAGAAATTATTGAATTTGAAAAATTGATTGAGTCGCGGCACATCACGCGGGCGCACGAAGGACGCGCCGCCGAGTTGTCGCAAGATTCGCAACAAACGCGACAACAATTGTTGTGCACCAGTCAGTTGACCGATTTGGCGTTGCAGATGTATGGGTTTTATTTGCAATTTGGACACGCCCGCAGCGCGGAAGACATTGTCGTGATTGATAATTTTTTTACGGAAAACTATCCGCCATTGAGTCAGCAACCCGCCAAAGAGATTTTTGACAGCGCGGGTATTGACTTTTTTGGGAAAATATATTTGGCACAAGCCTTAGCTTGGAAAAATTATGTTTCGCAAAACTGGCTTCAATATTGCCGTTGGTCCTATCAATGGGTGATGTTGTTTGAACGCGAACCGTTGATGAAACTCAATGACACCAGTCTATACATAAAAGGTGTTCATAATTTGTTGTTGGGTTATTTTTTGACTTTGCGACACGACAGAATGACCGATTTGCTGAAAAATCTAGAACAATATCTCGAAAAACACAGCGAAACGATTGATGAAAATACGAAAACCATCGCATTTCATCATCTGTATAGTTCAAAAATGAATATTCATTTTCTGCAAGGCACTTTTTCGGAAGGCGTAAAAGAGGTGGCAGAACTCGAAAAACAACTGAAAACGTACAGTTTGCGGCTCGACCAACACCGTGTTTTGGTGTTGTATTATAAAATTGCATCTTTGTATTTTGGAAATGGGAATTATAGTAAAACTATTGATTATTTAAACAAAATCATCAATGCAAAATTGGGCAATTTGCGGGCGGACATCCAATGTTTTGCGCGATTGTTGCAATTGATTGTTCATTTTGAAAAAGGACATTACAATTTATTGGAATATTTGATAAAATCGGTCTATCGTTTCATTGCAAAAAATGAAGATTTGAGCGGCGTGATGACCGAAATTCTAAAATTTTTACGCAAAGCGATGACGCTGGGGCGACGCGATTTGAGAACGGCGTTTATCGAGTTGCGCGAAAAACTCATCGAATTGTCGCACAACCCTTTTGAACGGCGGTCGTTTATCTATCTCGACATCATTTCGTGGCTCGATTCTAAAATTGACAACAAACCAATTGCCGAAATTATCCATCAAAAATTTTTAGAACGTCAGATGATAAAAAATAGTTGAATGTTTTTAAAAAAAACGCCCCCCCCAGTATATCAGCCGTTTTTATCAAAAAAAATGGAGACAAAGCAAGCCTTGTCTCCATTTTTTTTGGTATTATTTTTTTTTATATTGTTTTTTCTACCGAATAATTATTTCGATTGGGGGAACTTCGGGCAGTTAATTCAGCTAAAAAACCTGCGAGAAATAGGTTTGTTCCCAAAATCATGGTCGTGAGCGCGATGAAAAAAAGCGGGTTTTTGGTCAACAAAGGCATCGGGTGGTCGGTTCCGAGCGACCATAATTTAGCGATTCCCAAATATGTAGTTGCGCCAAAACCAATCAAAAACATCAACGAACCCAACGTTCCGAACAAGTGCATCGGTCGGCGACCATATTTTCCAACAAAGGCAATGGACAACAAATCGAGCGGTCCGTAAAGGAAACGGCTGAGTCCAAATTTGGTCGTCCCGTATTTTCGAGATTGATGTTGCACCACTTTTTCGCCGATTTTCGGAAAGCCCGCCCATTTTGCAATCGCGGGAATGTAGCGGTGCATTTCGCCATAAACTTCGATGGTTTTGACGACTTCTGACCGATAGGCTTTCAAACCGCAATTGAAATCGTGCAAATAAATGCCCGTAATTTGTCGCGCCGCCCAGTTGTAGAGCTTTGTGGGCAACGTTTTTGAAAGCGGGTCGAATCGTTTTTGCTTCCAACCTGACACCAAATCGTATTTTTCCTCAACAATCATGCGGTATAATTCTGGAATTTCGTCGGGCGAATCTTGCAAATCCGCGTCCATCGTCATCACCACTTTGCCGCGAGTTTCGGCAAAACCGACGTGTAAAGCCGCCGATTTTCCATAATTTTTTCTAAATTTAATGCCTCGCACCGTTGATTTGGCGGCTTGCATGGCTTCGATGAGCGACCACGAAGCGTCTGTTGAACCGTCATCGACAAAAATTATTTCGTATGAAAAGCCGTGTGCTTTCATCACGCGGTCAATCCACGCTTCCAATTCGGGCAACGATTCGGCTTCGTTCAACAACGGAATCACCAACGATATATCAAGGTTATTGTTCATTCGTATTTTCTCTAAAAATCCTTTATTTTTATTCCGAAAAAATGAATAAAAAAATAGATTTGATTAACAAAAAAAGGTTGAAAAAAATTACGTTCTGAAACGAAATTCAGCGTAAAATAGTTGCACACGAGCGCACAAAACTCAACGAACGCGGCGCAAAACGACCGTCAAAATGAAGCTAATCACCCCACCGCCTATCAAACCTTTGCCAATTGACCACAAAGTTGTCGGAACGTCATGAAAATTTACGCCCACAAAATTGTCTTCAATGCTCTTGTGTTTTTCCAATTGTGCCAATTTTTTATAGGCTTCCATCATCATATTTTGTTGTTCCATCGCAATGGAATGATTGATGAAATTATACAATACAAATTCAAATAAATGGTTCATCACGCAAGCGATGGCGAACACCATAAACACAAATTTGAACATCGTCAAGGGATTGTAATCCATCGTTGGCGTTGCAAATTTGGGCAGGCTGTCCAATACGGACGCATCGTCGGTGTAGGCAATCAACGGCTCGATTTGCAGCCCCGACCAAAACATAAATGCCGCCACCACCGCCACCCACGACAGCGTGTGCGCATAGCTGCCCATGAAACTTTGACGGTCAAAAAAATAGAACGCCAAAGACAATCCAATGCCTAACAAACCCGCCAAAATGCCTTGGCGATACATGATTTTTTGCATAAATAGATATAAAAATTTCGTAAAAAATGCAAAGATACTGGGGGGGGGGCTTTTTTCGTAAAAAATTAAAATTTAAATGCTAAAAAAGTTCAATTTTCGATTTACTTTTGACCGAAATTATGTGTTTGACCGCAAACGCGCCTTTGAAAAATTGTTTAAAAATATTGAAATGAGAATGAAACCTGCCGAATGGGTCGGCTTTCCGTTGTTGTTGTTGGTGCTTGTTCCGTTGGGTTTTGCCTTTGCCAAAGACGATGGCGACTGGGCAAAATGGGCGGTTGTGCCGTTTATTCTGATGGCAATTATTTTTGTGATGTCGCCGCAAATCAACTGGTGGTGGTATCGCAAAAACCCGCCCGAACCAACGACAGGCGAGTTGAATATCGTCAAAAAAATGCCGTTTTATATCGCGCTTTCGAGCGAAAACAAAGCAATTTTTAGAAAAAGATTGGCTCTTTTTTGTATTGGAAATGATTTTATGCGACCTGCGCCGCCCAACGAAGACAACCGCGTTCGGCGCGATGTTCCACCCGATTTGAAAGGCATTATTGCGGCTTCGGCGGTGCAACTGACCTTTGGTTTCGAGCCGCAAGACAGCGCAATGTTGGGGAAATTTGAAAATTTTATCGTCTATCCGCACCCTTTTATTTCTCCACAAATTCAGAACGTTTATCATACGTCAGAGCTTTTTGAACCCGATGGCGTACTCATTTTTGCTGCCGACGAACTCACGCAAGGCGCAACGCAACCCCAACATTTTTTTAATCTCGGACTCTACGAAATTGCCCGTGCTTTTCAATTGGAACGAAAAAATCTCGTGTTTCCGCAACTAAAATTGCCCGAAACTTATACCGAATTGGCAAATGTGGGTTGGGGCGGATTCGAGGCGGCGGCAAGTTTGAATCACTTGCAACCCGATGCTTTTGGCATTGCAGTGGTCAATTTTTTCGCTTTTCCCGAAAAAATGAAACAACAAATGCCCGATTTGTTTCAATTATTGCAAAATTTATTGCATCAAAACCCAGTCAATGCGCAACAACCGCGCATTCAATCTTAAAAAAGTCAATACGATAAAATCATAATTCAAAAACCGCCTTATTTCCTATCCATTGGATAAAAAATAAGGCGGTTTTTTGATTTTATACTGGGGGGGTATATGTTTTTTGTTTTTTT
>JBJOPA010000322.1:0-3761 GCA_046051005.1 Bacteroidota bacterium | reverse complement strand
ACAACCATTGCGTGAGCATGACCATTAACAAATTATGAAAACGAATTAATCGTAAAAAATTTATTATCATTGTTTTAATGGACGTTCTGTAAATATTTTTTTAATAAACATCGCCAATATTACGCCGATAATTGACCCCACGAAAACGTCTTTTGGAAAATGTTGACACAAATAAATACGCGACAAACCGACCAAAGCCGCCATCGAAAACAGCAAAAATTGTTGTCCACGACTCCGAAAAACCGTAAACGCCAAAAAAGCGTAGAGCGCGAAACCGCCTATTGTGTGTCCAGACGGAAAACTGCCGTTGCCGTCCCAAAGTTCCACGCCTTTTACGAAATTGATGGTCGTGGAAAGTTTGAGTTCGCGCAACACCGCCATCGGGCGCGAGTGGGAAAAAAACGGTTTCAAAATGCCCGAAAATGCCAACACCGAGAAGCCCACAATGGAGATACTCCACATCAAACGATAGCGTTTTTGGAACCAAAACAAGCCGAAAAATGCAAAAAATGGTCCCGATTCGCCCATGAATGTAGCGATTTCAAAAAACGTATCGCCAAAATTGCTGCGATGTCCGCTGACCCAAAATATGGCATCGAGCTGCGCATGTTGCAACTGATAAATGCCCAACCAAACCAACCAAACCGCAAACAACGCCAAAAAGACAGGCGTTTGTTTTGCCCATTTCCAAATATTATTTTTCATCATTTTTCCTAAAATTGAGCGCAAAAGTAGCATTTTTAGGCAAGTAAATATTTTTTTTACTTGAAAATTACACAATAATCGGCGCATTTGGGCTAAACAATGTATCTTTATCGTTGTTTAATGTACTTGTTTTAAAGAAATCTTTTTCAACACTTTTTAAAAAAATAAACGAAATGAAAAAAAGAATATTGAATTTATTGACCGTCGTGAGCATTGTTTTTCTGTCGGGTTCGGTGGGTTGTGACCCAGAACCAGTGGTTATCGAACCTGTTCCGACCACGATTCCGATGAAAATTTTGATGAATTACAAAAATACGCCGCTTATTGTCAATAAAAATTATGCGTTAGACGATTCTACGAAGGTGCGTTTTTCTCGTATCAATTTTTTTCTAACCAATATTTCCGCAGGAACGATTACGGGTCAAGAATCGAAAACGGAATCTATGTATTTTGATTTTAGCAATTTGACGGATTCTGCGAAGGCGGCAAACGGCGTTTCGCAAAATTTGGAGGTGTCGAAAGGGACGACTTATGACAGAATTATCTTCACGGTTGGCGTTTCTACGCTCCTAAATGCCCGAAAACCTGCCAGTTTTCCGCTTGCGTCGGCGTTGTCGAACACCGATGAATATTGGAGTTCGTGGAATAGTTTCATTTTCGTAAAACTCGAAGGCGCGTTGGACAAAAACAACGACGGCATTTTTGAAAGCCCATTCACGCTGCACACGGGCGGGAACGATGTTGCGAAAGAAAAAGCATTTCTCGAAACTATTTCGGGAGACAATGCAAAAGGCGTTAAAATGGCGTTAAAAATGGAAGATATACTGGGGGGGGTGTCTTTGCGGTCGGTCAGTTCGGCGCACGGCGTTGACCAACTTCCGTTGATGAAAACCATCACTTCCAACATTGCAAATGGTTTGAGATTTGAATAATTGGCAAAAAAAGTGAGGCAAAACGCGCCTAATTTCTATCTTTTATGTATTTTTGCAGCCACTTTCAAAAAAAATACCATAAGAGAGAAAAAATCAGAGCAAGAAAATTATGAGTTGGTTTAAACGTTTACGCGACGGCATTCAAACCGCCACGCATCAGAAAAAAGAAACGCCCGAAGACGTTTGGTTTCACTGCAACAGTTGCAAACAAACCAGTACGAACAAAGAAATGGTGTCAAATTATTATAAATGTCCGAAATGTGATTATCATACACGTATCGGTTCTGCCGAATATTTTGAACTCATTTTTGACGACGAACCGCAACTGCTTTTTGAAGACATTCAATCAAGAGATATTCTGAAATTTGTGGATATGAAACCCTATCCGCGCCGTTTGGAAGAGGCAAAACGCAAAAGCGGATTGACCGATGCCATTCGCGTGGGCGCAGGAACCGTAGGCGGCAAACGCTTGGTGGTGGCTTGTATGGACTTTACATTCATCGGCGGTTCGATGGGTTCGGTCGTAGGCGAACGGATTTCAAAAGGCATCAGTCACGCCATCGAAACACGTTCGGCATTCATGATTATTTCAAAATCGGGCGGCGCACGCATGATGGAAGCCGCATTCTCATTGATGCAAATGGCGAAAACTTCCGCAAAATTGACGCTGTTGGCAAAAGCAAAATTGCCTTATTTTTCTTTGATGACCGACCCAACCACAGGCGGCGTAACTGCCAGTTATGCCATGTTGGGCGACTTGAATATGGCGGAACCCAACGCATTGATTGGCTTTGCGGGTCCGCGTGTGATACGCGAAACCATCAAACGAGATTTGCCAGAAGGCTTTCAAACGTCAGAATTTTTGTTGGAAAAAGGCTTTTTAGATTTTATTGTCAATAGAAAAGACCTCAATTCGCGCCTTTCGGAATTGATTTCGATGTTTGATAAAGAAAAATAATGTAAAAATTTAAAAAAAGATGCCCCCCCCAGTATAAACGCATTTTTAATGCTTCAAAAAAGCCCCATTTCAAAAATTTTGGGGCTTTTTTGTTGAAAAAATTCTTGAAAAAATTCTTGAAAAAAAGTAAAATCAAATTATAAAAATTTATTAAAAAATGGTAAAAAATGTAACCGTCGTTGGCGCGGGACAAATGGGAAACGGCATTGCACACGTCTTTGCAATGGCAGATTTTGAAGTCACAATTTTCGATATTTCAGACGTTGCGTTGCAAAAAGGGTTGGCAAATATTTCAAAAAATTTGGATAGAATGTTGACCAAAGGAACGATTGACGAAGCCAAAAAAAATGCGACCTTACAACACATTTCACTCGAAACTTCGCTTGAAAAAGCCGTCCAAAAAGCGGATTTAATCGTAGAAGCCGCCACCGAAAACGTGGCTTTGAAACTCAAAATATTCACTGACCTCGACCAACACGCGCCTGAACATTGCATTTTGGCGACCAATACCTCGTCTATTTCGATTACAAAAATCGCCGCCGCCACCAAGCGACCCGACAAAGTCATCGGCATGCACTTTATGAATCCCGTTCCCGTCATGCGATTGGTGGAAGTCATCAAAGGTTATGCGACGAGTGCCGAAACGACCAAAACGACGATGGATTTGTCGAAAACAATCGGTAAAACGCCCGTCGAAGTCAACGATTATCCGGGTTTTGTTGCCAACAGAATCCTCATGCCGATGATAAACGAAGCCATCACGACGCTTTTTGAAGGCGTTGCAGGCGTTGCGGAAATTGATACGGTGATGAAATTAGGCATGGCGCACCCGATGGGTCCGTTGCAATTGGCAGATTTTATTGGTCTCGATACGTGTTTGGCGATTATGCGGGTGTTGCACGATGGTTTTGGCAATCCAAAATACGCGCCGTGTCCGTTATTGGTCAACATGGTGATGGCGGGTCGAATGGGCGTAAAATCGGGCGAAGGTTTTTACAGCTACACGCACGGAACCAAAGATTTGATTGTTTCTCCTCAATTTTCGATGTAAAATAGCCCCCCCCCAGTCAATGGTGTATAGTTAAGGAAAATGTATTGTTATAACTTACTTCAAAATTGGCGTTTTCAGGCGTTTTTGGCGGCGAGATTTACGAAATCTTAAAGAT
>JBJOPA010000321.1:0-3139 GCA_046051005.1 Bacteroidota bacterium | reverse complement strand
AAAAGAAATTAAAAATCGCCGCAAATATCCGATTTTTTATCTAATTTTCTACTCATTTTGGAGATAAAAGATATTTTTTATCCCCCCCCCAGTATTCAAGCCGTTTTTTACTTCTTTTTAGTAGTTTTTTTGTGAAAAAATAAACCTAAAATATCAACTTTTTAAAACAAGAAACGTTAAAAAATGGAGACGTTCAAAATGAAATTTTATGATAAAAATTGACATCATCGGCGGCGGCATGGGTGGACTCACACTCGGAATCGCACTCCAAAAACAAGGTTTTTCGGTTCAAATTTTTGAGCAATCATCGCAATTATTGCCCATCGGTGCGGGCATCATCATGGCTTCTAACGCCATGCAAATCGCTCAAAAATTAGGTTTTTCAAGTGAAATTCGAGCGCAAGGCAACCCGTTGGAAATCTTTGGATTAGCCGACCATCGCGCCCGTTTGCTGACTGTGACCGACATGGCGACCATCCATGAAAAATATGGCGAAGCCACCGTTGCCATTCATCGCGGCAGTTTACAGCAAATTTTGGTCAACAAATTACTTCCCGACAGCCTAAAATTGGCGAAAAAGTTCCAAAAATTTGAGATTTTAGAAGACCAAACCATCAAAACAACGTTTGAAGATGGCTCGACCAGCACGGCAAATCTACTGATTGCATCGGACGGCATTCGTTCCCGCGTGCGGCAACAGCTTTTTGGAGAAATGCCTTTGCGTTACGCTACGCATACGTGTTGGCGCGGCGTGGTCGAGGCAACGCTCGAAAATCCAAAAAACGCTGCCGAATTGTGGGCAAAAACAGGCGGAAAACGAGTTGCGATGATTCAGATTGACAAAAAGCGCGTCTATTTTTATTTTACGCTCAAAAAACAAGCGGGTTTTCGAGTTCCCAAACAAGATTTAAAGGCTTTTTTTGAAAACGAGTTGTGTGAATTTCCAGCTGTTTATGCCCAAACGATTGGCAAAGTTGCGCTCGAAAACGTTTATCAAGACGATATTTATGACCTCGTGCCGCTCAAAACGTGGTCGTCGGACAATGTTTTGTTGATGGGCGACGCGGCGCATGCGACTACGCCAAATTTGGGGCAAGGCGGTTGTCAAGCCATTGAAGATGCCTATTTTTTCGCTGAAATGTTGTCAAACGAACTCAAAAATGCGACCCCCCAGTATAAAACAGATTTTTCGCCAATTTTGAAACGTTTTGAGGAAAAACGTCGTAACAAAATAAAATTTGTTGTGGATACGTCTTATCAAATTGGAATTTTGAGTAATGTAGGCGGGTTTATGGGTCATCGTTTGCGCAATTTTTTGCTACGCGCAACGCCCAATCGAATCGCTGCACAACAATTTGAAAAATTATTTCGACTTTAAAAACCAATTTATTGGCTTATTTTACTTAATTTTCGCTTTATTTTTTCCTGCAATCTTTCAATTTTTAAACAAATCTCCCCATGCAAAATGGTAAACTTTATCATTTGATTTCCCGTTTTGATAAAATTCGGAGAAATCAATTTCGGCGATATTTGATGTCACCGTATTTCAATGTCAATCAATCTATTGTTGCTTTGTTCGACCTCATCGAGCAAGATATTGTTGCGCAAATTTCGTATTCAAAACCCATTTTATGGGCAAAAATTTTTCCAGAAAAACCCATTTTTGACGACCTTGCCGATGCCCGTTTTCGTAAATTGAGTTCTGATTTAACAAAATTATTAGAAGATTTTTTGATTCAACAACATTTTGAAGCGCAAAAAATGTTGCGCGACCACTTATTTTTGGATTTGGTGAATGATGAAAAAATTGAAGAATTAAACACCAATGCTTTCCATTACGGCTTGCGAACGCTTGAAAAATCCGACCCACGCGAAGCGCATTTTTTAGAACAAAATTATCATTTGCTTTTTCAACTCGAAGAGTTGAGAAATGTGGGTAAAAATAAATTAAAAATTTCCGAAGGACACGAAAGATATAATTCGTTAGAATCTGCATTAAACGATAGTTTTGTTTGTGAGTACTTGAAATTGGCTTGTCGTCGAGTAGTGGAGCAAAAAGAGGCACCCCCCAGTATCGGACTCTTTAAAGGCGTGTTGGAATGGGTGGAAAGCCAATCTTTTGAAAATAAAAAAGGTGGAAAACTGATTGAAGCATTTTTTAATGTGTTGATGATGTTTCAAGAAGATGATGAAAAATTTTATTATAAAACACGCACTTTGTTGCGGGCGCATCACGACGAAATGCCCCGAAACGACCGCGACACGTTGTATAGTTATGTGTCGTCGTTTTGCGTGCGACGCATCAACAAGGGCAATCAAAATTTCACGCCCGAAGTTCACGACCTCAACAAAGAAATGTTGAGCATCAATGCAAAAGAAAACAATAAAACGATGTCACATTTTCGGTTCACCAATATCGTCATGGCGGCAGTTCGGAGCAATGAATTTAAGTGGGGCGAAACGTTCATCAAAGACCATGCGGCGCATTTGCCCGAAAAATTGAGTGACAATGTGACAGCATATAATTTGGCGTTGGTCTATTTTCACCAAAAAAAATATGACCAAGCCGAAGAGATTTTACGCACGATTGATTTTGAAGACGTGATTTATTCTTTGGGTTCAAAAAATATGTTGATGTGTATTTATTATGAACAAGACGAATATGATTTGTTAGACGCGCTCATTTCCAGTTTCACAAAATATTTACGTCAAAATAAAATGGTTACCGACGTTCAGCGGCAACAATGCCTCAATCAAATTAAATTTTTAGGAAAGATGTTGCGCATACAGGTACGCGACAAGACTCAAATTTCAAAACTCGAAGAAGCCATTCGCGCCGAAAGTTTGTTGGCAAACAAAGGTTGGTTGCTACAAAAAATAAGCGAATTGCGATAAAAAGTATTTTCTTTGCAGAAAAATTTAAATCATGAAAAAATACACGAAGCACGCAATTTTTATGTTGATGTGCATTTCGACGGCGTTTTTTGCAAAAAGTCAATCGCCGATGCCCCCCCCCAGTATATCGAGCGTTCCGACGCTAAATTTGCAGTTTTCCGATGCCAATTGGGATTTATTGCTAGATAGCATCAAAAAAAATAGGGTAAATGGGCGTTTGACTACCACTTCGACCACTTTCAAC
>JBJOPA010000320.1:0-3675 GCA_046051005.1 Bacteroidota bacterium | reverse complement strand
GCTCCGAAATATCATGTTGACCGCGCCTTACATGCACGACGGACGGTTTCAAACCATCGAACAAGTGATTGACCATTACGCAAGCGGCGGGCATTATGCAGAAAATCTCGACCCATTTTTGCCTCAAATTAGAGACGTTCGGCTTTCCGCACGCGAAAAACGGCAATTGATTGCCTTCCTAAAAACCTTGACGGACAGCACATTTGGTCGAAAACCTGAATTTCAAAACCCATTTTGACCCATTTTTTGATTTGTTTTATCATTTTTTATTAAAATTTTAAGAAAGTTTTCAACGTTGGCATTTTAATTCTATTTTTCGTCGTAAAATTGCATGTTTTTTAAAACGAAAAAAGAAAAATTGCGCCTCGAACGCATGAAAAATGGTTTTCATACTGGGGGGGGCATCAACTAAAAAATCAGAACATTGAAAAAGAAAGAAAGCATCATCGCGATTGTCATTTTGGTTATTTTACTAGACCAATTGCTTAAAATTTGGATAAAAACAACATTTAGCTATGGCGAAGAACGCCCCATTTTCGGCAATTCGATGCCTTGGGCGCGGTTCAATTTTGTCGAAAATCCGGGCATGGCATTTGGCATTTCATGGGGCGGCATGTGGGGAAAAGTCGTGTTGAGCCTCTTCCGAACGGCGATGATTGTGTTTTTGGTCTATTTAATTCGCTATTTTTTACGACTCGATGCCTCACGCGGATTGTTGTTGGGACTGGCTGCCATACTCGGCGGAGCCATCGGAAACATGATTGATTGCGCGTTTTACGGACTCATTTTTTCTGCTTCTGACATGCATCACGGCAATCTCGCCACGTTGTTTCCAGAAGGCGGCGGCTACGCACCTTTTTTGCTTGGAAAAGTGGTAGATATGTTTTATTTTCCGATTGTGAAAATTCCAGAAAGCGTGCCATTGTTGGGTGGACATACGTTTTTTGAACCCGTTTTCAACATCGCAGACGCAGCCATTACGACAGGCGTTGTCAATATTTTATTGTTTCAAAGACGCTATTTGATGGACGGCGAAGAAGAAAATATGGAAAATACACCCGAAACCACAGAAAATTTGGAATCCACAGAAAGCGAAACCATTTCAGAAAACGTGGAATCAATTGAAAATAAAATCGAAGACAAAATTGAAAATAACTCGGAAAATCATTCAGAAAATGGTTCCGAAGAAAAAATATAATAAAAAAATGATTTTAAAAATGACAACATGATTTTTGCATCGTGTTGTCATTTTTTTTTGATACCCCCCAGTATTTTGCCTATCTTTGCGCCGTTTTTGAGGCTTTTTTTTTGATGGATAATTATTTTTTAAAAATATAAAAAACGAAAGAAATGATAATTGTTACGGGTGCGTATGGTTTCATTGGAAGTTATTTGATTGGTGCGTTGCAAGCCGCAGGTTTGACCAATATCGTAGCGGTGGACGACTGGAAGAATGCAGACAAAAAACCAAATTTGGCAAATAAAAAAAATATTCAGCGCGTGCATCGGCGTTTATTATTTGGTTTTTTAGAAAAAAACGCAACAAACATTGATTTCATTTTTCATCTGGGCGCACGAACCGACACGACCGAATTTGATTATTCGGTGTTAAAAAAATTGAATCTCGACTATTCAAAAAAATTGTGGAAGGCTTGCGCGGCGCATCAAATTCCGCTCATTTTTGCTTCGTCGGCAGCCACGTATGGCGCGGGCGAGCATGGATACGACGATTTTCCGACCCAATTATCCAAAAAATTAGAGCCGCTCAATCCCTACGGAAAATCAAAAAATGAATTCGACAAATGGATTTTTGCGCCGCGACAACAGCAAAATGCGCCACCCGCATGGTTTGGATTTAAATTTTTTAATGTATATGGACCAAACGAATATCATAAAAAACGCATGGCAAGCACCATTTTTCACTTTTTCAATCAGATAGAAACGACGGGAAAAGCACGATTGTTTGAAAGTCATCGCCCCGATTTTGGACATGGCGAACAAATGCGAGATTTTGTGTATGTAAAAGACGTAGCCGCCGTTTTGATGCACTTTCAAGCGCAAAAAGACGCAATTCCAAGCGGAATTTACAATTTAGGAACAGGAAAAGCGCGCACTTTCAACGATTTGGTGCGTGCCGTTTTTGCTGCAACAGGGAAAACCGCCGACATCGAATATACGCCAACGCCCGTTGACATTCGAGACAAATATCAATATTTTACAGAGGCAAATATGCTTCGCGTGCGCGAACAAGCGCATTACACGGCTCCATTTCACAGCCTCGAAGCAGGCATTGAGGATTATGTAAAAAACTTTTTGATAAATTTTAAAACTTTCTAATAAACCGATTTTTCAAATATTTAATTCAGCCGTAAAGTGGCTTTTTTCGACACGTGATGCTGAATCAATTGTTGTTGAACCAAATACGTTTGCACTTCAAAAGTCTGAAAATCAGAGCTGTGAATCAGCGAATCGGCTATTGATGCCGTTGCTAAATTCATAGTTTTTGATATTTCGGCGATGTGTTGCGTTTTTAAATCCAACATTTGAGACGGATTTTTTTCGCCATTTTTATAGCCCAATATCTGAAAAGTCACCGACCCATCTTTCAATTTGTCTAAGTAATCGAGTTGTTCGTTCTTTTTATTGTCAATATTAATTTCAAAAATATACTTTTTTTGTTCATTGTCGTGCGCAATTTGCTTGATTTCACAATCTAATTTATCCAACGCCATGTATTTTTCGAGCGGATACATGTAAAAAATTTCTCCATTTTTTAACTTAATTTCCTTTCGATTGGGGTCACCAAAAGCGGCTTGCGTGACGTAAAAAATGGGTTTTCCGTCCAATTTTTCAGCAATATTCCAAAGGTCGAATTGCGTTTTTCTACCAATCAACACGCGGGCGTTGTGGGTAGCAATGTCGTCGTATGGGCGGCGATTTTTATTTAATTGTTGATGATAAAAGTCAAAAATCGCCGCTTGTTGATAGGAAGATTGAAAAACGACGGGACGACCTTCGGCATTTTCATATATTTTTTCACAAAATTCTTGATTGCCGTGATATTCATTTTTGATAGGCAGGACATCAAAAATCAATACAAATCGAATCAAAATGAGCAATAAAAATCCAATAAACGCAGCATTTTTGAGCCGATTGCCTTGTTTTTCCATATCAATTTGACTTAATATCAAAATGATGGGCAACGAAATCAACACCGACCATTGCGGTTGCACGTGTCCGCGTCGCGTGGAATACAAAAAGAATAACAAAAATCCTAATATCACAAAAAACATTGCACGACGCATTAAATTGACCCCCCCCCAGTATAAACCAATTTTTTCGTCGTTTTTTTTAAAAAAACTGCCAAAAATTGGGAACAAAATCCACCAAACTATTGGATTGAACAACAAAAACGTATTCAAAAAATATTCGGGAACATACGACCACTCAAACGTAGAAACGCGCTCTGAAAGATGGTAACTAAACGTCGGAAAATTGTTCTGAAATTGCCAAAACAAATGCGGTGAAAACAACAATATGCCCACCAAAACCGCCCAATAAGACCAAATACTGCGCAACAAAATCCGCCAATTCGCAGTCGCCGCAAAGACGATGAACAAAAGTCCGTGATATTTACTCCACAACAAAAATGCCATCGAAATGCCCAAAATCGTC
>JBJOPA010000319.1:0-2724 GCA_046051005.1 Bacteroidota bacterium | reverse complement strand
CTACTTTTTTTCCGCCTGTTTCGCTGACGGGTTTGTCTTTCCAGAAAACGATTTCAAACACGATTTGGTCGCCGTTTTTTTCTTCGGTGACGGTCATGGCGTTGCCTTCGACGACATAACTTGCCATCAATTTATTGCCCAATAAGTAACTTTCTAATCGGATTCCGTTGCCTTCGTCCACGATGTATAAACCTTTTTTGGGGTCAATGATGTCTAAATAATAGTCGCGCAATCCTGTTTTTTTATCTTCTCCATAGACGATTGCCCATCGGAATCGTTGGGAACTGTCTGTTTTTTCGATAATCAATTCCATCGGGACGCGCTGTGCGATGCCTTTTGCGTTCGTGATTTCGAGTGTTCCCGCCCAATTACCGACCCACGCGAGGGGAAAACTGTCTTTTCGGACAGAATCGGGCGCATTTTGGGCTTGGATACTGGGGGGGGGGATCAAAAACAAGAGAAAGGCAAAAATTATCCCTATTTTTCCTTGCATCGTTTTTTTATCTATTTTTTTTATTTTGAAACGGGTTTTTCAAACTTCTTTATATTTCATAAAAATTCGGTCAATCACGCGGGCGAGGGTGTAATCTTTTTCGGTGACGATGTCTCCTGCGTCGTGTGTGGAGAGTCTGATTTCTACTTTGTTCCAGATATTTGTCCAATTGGGGTGATGATTTAATTTCTCTGCCGCAAACGCCACTTCGGTCATAAAGGCAAATGCTTGCGTAAAATCTCTAAATTCCAATTCCGTTTCCAACGCATTTTTGTTTTCTTTCCACATATTTTTTTTTATAATTAAATGACAAAAGGCAAATCAAGATGGCAAATGTAATACGAAAATTGAAATGTCTAGAAATTTCTTCTTTTTTTTGACGAAAATGTGGCGGAATACTGGGGGGTAGTTTTTTTTATCAATAAATACCGAAAACAGCCTTTAACAAATCCCATGCTGCCGCACTTGTTAAATTCCAAAGCATTTTCTTTTGTACTTTATTGAAATAGCCTCCAATTTTTTCCAAAATATTTTCTTTTTGTTCGTCCGTTTCAGGCGAATTTTGTGCTTCTTCACTTTTTACCATTGATTGCACAATATCTAATTGAGCAGCATCTAATGCTTTTAAATGTTCTTCTACAACATCAAACTGCTCTTTGCTAAAATTTTGCGCAATCTTTTCATTGAAAACAATAGAACCATGATTTACGCCCGTAACGTTGCCCGTTACATTTCCTCCAATATTTATCATATGATTTACGATATTTTTTGTTTCAGAAAAATTATTTATGATTTGTTGACTATCTTTTCCTTGATTTTTTGAGTATTTTTCTACAATTGCCCGTTCTTTCCAAACGTTGATTTGTTCATTGTCTAAAACCGACAAGGGCGACCATATCTCGCCTCGTTTCACATATGTTTTGAAATCTAAACGCGCTAAACTCTTGGTGTCTTTCAAATTTTGATTGATTTCTTCCAACGTCTTTTCTATCTTTTTGAAAAAATCGCCCGATTCATCGCCTCGAAGATGAATGGATACTTTGTTTTCTCTCCAATCTTCTTCTACTTCTGCATATACATTTTTTTCGCCCGAAGCATCGTGTAAAACACAACCGTTGCGCCAAATCAAACCATTGTAAATGTCTTTGTTCAATCGAACCATCAATTTATTGACCGTTCCCGCAGGAAGAAACGGCGCATAACGCAATTCAAAAGCAAAAGTAATCGGCTTTAAATCGGCAATGTCTTCCAGAGGTTTTGACTTTTCAAATAACGCGCTGGGTACGCATAAAGTTCCCTTGCGGTCTATTTCAAAAGCTAAATTATAGGCTTCTAAAAAGTTGATAAAAATATCTTGCGCTGCTTCATCTTTTCCGTCCCAAATATATTTATAACGTGATTGTGTTAAATGCCCTTTCTCTTGTACCAAGTCACTATCAATCACTTTTACAATGGCTTCTTTTATCCACGTTGGGTCTAAAACGATGATATTTTTCAACTTTTCATGTTGTCGAAAATAAATAATTTTCCCCATGCAATCCAATCGGTCTAACAAGTCTTCTACTTCTTGTCTATCCATGTTTTGGTTGGTGGCGCACCAATCCACATAAGTTTCAGTTTCTATATACGAAGTTGTATAACTTTCTAAATGGCGTTTTGCGGCAATCCATTTTGAAGTAAATTTCGTTTTAAAAATATCATTACCTACATCTTTTAATGTTTCTTTGATTTTTGTAATCAGACCACGTTCGCAGATAAAGGTTTCATAATTTGCGCAATCAATTTTTACTTGATGTTTGACGCGCTGTTTGTCTATTCTTCGCGCACGAATGCGCTTGAGATGATTGTCGTCTTCCGCATCTTGTTGAATAACAAAATCTTTTTTTTCATTTTCTACATACAAAATTGGGCTTTTTTCATCGTTGGTGTTGCCATACGCATCTACCATTGAATACCAATAAGGAAAATCAATATAAAAATCGTTGTTAGGCGCATCATCATTGGACGTAACAAATAAATACAAAGACTTTCGGCTGCAAAAAACTTGCTGAATCTCTCGATAACACCCTTGCCCACCAAAGTCCCAAATGTTTAACCGAAAATCTGTTGAATTATCCAAGCCTGTCAAATCCGTCGAAACATTAGGCAAAGTATATGGCACAATATCCAACGCGGCGGTGCGGTCAGGTTGCGGCGTTAAATCTGATTTTTCCGCCACCAAACTACGGCGA
>JBJOPA010000318.1:0-6041 GCA_046051005.1 Bacteroidota bacterium | reverse complement strand
CGTGACTCCATTAAAGCCGTCATGCGAGCAAAAGAATTTCAAACTGCGGAGTTAGAGCAAACCCGCCGCAATTATATTTTTGAAACCGACAAAGTAGAAGAAACTCGTGCGCGAGGCGATGCGCAAATTGCAAAACAAGGCTATCTCGAAATCCAAAAACAATATGAATTGGCAGATTTTGCCTTGAAAAGTAAATTGCCGTTTATCCAAGCCATTGACGAACCTTATCCGCCACTTGCGCCTAAAAAAGCATCAAAACTGAAAAATGCGGTACTTGGAGTGAGTATAGGTTTTGGATTTGGTATCTTTTGGGTTTTGTTCAGAAATGCCTTTGCAAACTTCCGAAAACGCATTAAAACACGTTTGGCAGGCGAAAAAAATAAATAAGAAAATAAATTTATAAAAAATATGTTACATACGCTAATTTCTTCCAAAACGCGCATTAAGTTGTTGTTGAAGTTCTTCCTCAACAGCGATACGCGCTCGCACTTGCGTGCGTTGGAATCCGAATTTGGCGAATCTTCAAACGCCATTCGCCTCGAACTCAACCGCCTCGAAGAAGCAGGCATGTTGACTTCGGCAAGCAAGGGCAACAAAAAAATATTTCAAGCCAATCTACAACACCCACTTTTTGGTGATATACATGGAATTTTGATGAAATACATCGGACTTGACCATGTCATCGAAAATGTAGTGAAAAGACTCGGCGAAGTAGAACAAGTTTTTTTAGTAGGCGAATTTTCAAAAGGATTGGACAGTCAAATTATTGACCTCATTTTTGTTGGAAATATGGACCAAACCTACCTCGTCCAACTCATCGAAAAGGTAGAAAAACTCATCAGTCGAAAAATTCGTTATCTCGTTTTTGCAAAACAAGAATTTAGCGAACAACAACTCGACAATTTCAGCCCAAGCCCGTTGTTGCTTTGGGAAAAAGAAAAGTAAAATGACTTATAAAAAATTATAATTTTCAAATACTTAATTATCAAAACCATATACAAGTAAAAAATTTATAGTAAAATAATAAAATTATGTATCAGTCTTTATTCGAGCGGAAGAAAAAAATTGCAGTCATTGGTTTGGGCTATGTCGGATTGCCGATTGCTTTGGAGTTTGCCAAATATTTTGATGTCATCGGTTTTGACATCAACAAAGAACGTGTAAAACTTATGCGTCAAGGAATTGACCCCTCCGAAGAGCTTGACCCGCAACAATTTCAAGGAAAATCTATCGAATTTACGTGGGAACTCGACGTGTTGCGCACTGCCAGTTTCTATGTCGTTGCCGTTCCGACTCCTGTTGACGAACATAAAGTGCCTGACCTCACGCCCCTCATCAAATCTTCCGAAACACTCGGAAAAGTGATGCAAAAAGGCGACTATGTCATCTACGAATCTACCGTCTATCCGGGTTGTACCGAAGAAGACTGCATTCCAATCATCGAGCGCATGACGGGCATGAAAGGCGGCGTGGATTTCAAATATGGCTATTCACCAGAACGAATCAATCCAGGTGAAAAAGAACGCACGATTGAAAAAATATTGAAAATCGTCTCGGGAAATGATGCAGAATCTTTGGAAGAAATTGCAAAAGTCTATGGACAAATCATCACCGCAGGCATCTATAAAGCCGAATCTGTGAAGGTCGCCGAAGCTGCAAAAGTTATCGAAAATACCCAACGAGACCTCAACATTTCGTTGATGAACGAATTGGCAATCATTTTTGACCGAATGGGCATCAACACCAACGCAGTCATCGAAGCCGCAGGTACAAAATGGAATTTCATTAAACTCTATCCGGGTTTGGTGGGCGGACATTGTATCGGCGTTGACCCTTATTATTTGACCTACAAATCAACCCAACTCGGCTACGCGCCCGAAGTTATTTTGAGCGGAAGACGGGTAAATGACGGAATGCCTGCTTGGATTTCAAAGAAACTTGCCCAATTTTTGTTGGCAAAAGGCAAAAATCCCAGTCAATGTAAAATATTGGTAATGGGCATGACATTTAAAGAAAATGTAAGCGATATTCGCAACTCGAAAGTAGCGGATTTGGTCAAAGACTTGATGGGATATTCCATCAACGTCCATATTACAGACCCGCACGCCTCGCCAAATGAGGTCGCGCATGAATACAAATTGATGATGACCGACCAAATTGCCAACGATTATGACGCGATTTTGGTTGCCGTTTCGCACAACGAATATAAAAATTTAGACTTAAATTATTTCAAATCAATCATGAAGCCAAATGCGCCGATTTTAATGGATTTGAAAAGTTTATATAATTTCAAAGATGAGGATTTGACGTATTGGAGATTGTAAAAAATCGCTCGACGTGCCAAAAATGCCCCCCCCCAGTATAATTGGCTCAAAAAACGACAAACGCATTTTTTAACCACTTATTTTTGAAAAATGTCCCAAAATTCTGAAAAAAAAGGAGCAAAAATAGGCATTAGTGATTCCGAATATCGTTGGTTTGCGGTGCGTACAAAGTTTCGGCATGAAAAAGCATTGGCACTACAACTCGAAAAAACGGGTGTTCAGGCTTATGTTCCCATGCGAATGGTGGTTAGAAAATACGTCCGTAAAAAACGAGAAATAGAATTACCTTTGATTCATTCTTTTGTTTTTGTTCGGATTGTGATGGCGCAATATCAAAAAGTTTTAAAATGTGAATATGTTGCTGGTTTTTTGAAATTTGGCAACGATATTTTGCCCATTCCAGAGGAAGAAATGGATTTTTTGGAACAAGTTTGCAATCCAGAAATTGAGGTAGAAATTGATACCAAAAAATTGAGAACTGGGCTGAAAGTTGAAATTGTGGAAGGCGTATTTACAGGTCAAAATGGAATTTTAGTAGAAATAAAAGGAAGAAAATGGATGCAAATTGAGTTATTCAATTTCGGACAAACCATTTTGATAAATGTAGAAAAAGACAAATTGAAAGTGTTAGAATAGTTTTTTTTGTATAAAAAATCCATTCAAAAAAGAACATAAAAACCAATATAAAATGCTGTCTTTAACGACGAATTTTAAAACATTTTTTTTCACTTCCACTCTCGTGTGTCCTGGACACATGAACGGCGAAGCCTTGAACAAACTCACCTTTTAGTACCTTTTTAAGGCATTTATACTGGGGGGGGGCATTTTTTTTAGAAAAATAAAATTATAAAAAAATAAAATATAAATAATGATGAAAAATTTGCAAATGGTGGATTTACAGACCCAATACGAACGCATCAAACCAGAAGTTGATGCGGCGATTGCGGCTTGTATTGCATCGGCAGCTTTCATCAACGGTCCGCAAGTGCGTGCTTTTCAGCAACATTTAGAGACTTATTTGGGCGTAAAACACGTTATTCCTTGTGCAAACGGAACCGATGCGCTACAAATTGCGATGATGGCACTCGATTTACGACCCGACGACGAAATTATTGTTCCAGCCTTCACCTACGTGGCGACTGCCGAAGTGATTGCATTGTTGCGCCTCAAACCAATCATGATTGACGTGGATTCCGACACGTTCAACGTCCGCGCCGAAGACATTGAAAAAGCAATTACGCCGCGCACTCGCGCCATCGTTCCTGTCCATTTGTTCGGTCAATCGGCGGATATGGAAACGATTTTAGCAGTTGCAAAAAAACACAATTTGTTTGTAATTGAAGACAACGCGCAAGCAATTGGCGCAGTTTATACGTTTGCAGACGGCACTCAAAAACGAGCGGGAACGATGGGACACATCGGTTGCACGTCGTTTTTTCCTGCAAAAAATTTGGGTTGTTACGGCGACGGCGGTGCCATTTTCACGAATGACGATGCTTTGGCGGCACAAATCCGCATGATTGCCAATCACGGGCAAACGATTCGTTATTACCATGAAGTGATTGGCGTAAATTCTCGGCTCGATTCCATTCAAGCCGCCGTTTTAGACATCAAATTGGGGCATCTCGACGGCTATTGTGCGGCTCGTGCGCGAGCGGCGGCGCATTACGATGCGTGTTTTTCGGAAATTCCAAGTCTAAAAATTCCAAGTCGTCAACACAATTCAACGCATGTTTTTCATCAATATACATTACGTGTTTTGGACGGACGACGCGATGAATTGCATCAGTTTTTGAATGAAAATAAGATTCCAAACGCCATTTATTATCCCGTTCCGTTGTATAAGCAAAAAGCATTTGCCAATTACTGGGGGGGCGGTGAATTAGACGTAACGGAGCAACTTTGCCGTGAAGTGATTTCGTTGCCCATGCACACCGAAATGAATGAAGAAATTTTGACGCATATTTCAAATGCCGTTTCGACTTTCTTTTTATAGAGATACTACTACTATTAACATTTTTACTTTTACTTGAATATGTACGATGTCTTACTGAGTTTTATTACGGCTTTTATCGCCACATATTTCGTAATTCCTGCAATTATTCATGTTGCAGAAGTTAAACATTTGTTCGACGAACCGGGTGAACGTCGTTCGCACAGTGTCAAAACGCCATCTTTGGGCGGAATTGGCATTTTCACGGGCATCATTTTCGCCGTTTTGTATTGGACACCGTTCACGGTTTTTGCCGATTTGCAATACATGCTTTGCGCGTTTGTCATCATTTTTTTGGTGGGTGTAAAAGACGATATTGTGCCGATGACACCTTACAAAAAATTAGTAGGTGAACTCATGTCGGCAGGCATTTTGGTTTATGCGGCAAAATTGCGCATCAATAGTTTGCATGGTTTTATCGGAATCAATGAAATTGGACCCGAAATCAGCATTCCATTAACCATTTTTACGATTATTGTTATTATCAATGCTTTTAATTTGATTGACGGCATCAACGGACTTTCGGGAAGCATTTCGGCGATTATTTGCATCACATTGGGAACTTGGTTTTTGTTTACAGATAAAATTGGATTGGCAATTTTGGCATTCGCGGCGGCGGGTGCGGTAACTGCTTTTTTAAAATATAATTTTACGCCCGCTTCCATTTTTATGGGCGACACGGGCGCGTTGCTGCTGGGATTGATTTCTTCTATTTTGATTATAAAATTTATTGATATAAACCGAACGATGAACCCCGAATCGCCTTACTTTTTTGCAGCAGCTCCTGCGGCGGCGATTGGTTTATTGATTCTACCGCTTTTCGATACGGCGCGGGTTTTTACGATTCGCATGTTGAACAAACGGTCACCGTTTTCGCCCGACCGCATGCACATTCACCATTTATTGATTGATTTTGGGTTTACGCACATGAAAGCAACGGCGGTTTTGGCTTCTGTCACAGTAGGTTTTATTTTTATGTCATTTTCGTTACAACGCATTGGTACATTTCCTTTGTTGGGCGTTATTTTATTGGTCGCTTTCATCGGAAGTTATGCGTTACAAAAAGCCGTAGAACATAAAAAATCATTTCAAAAAGCCGAAAACGCATAAAAAAATGCCTTACTTCTCCCTTTCGGAGGAATTATACTGGGGGGGGGCATATTTTGAAAATATTTTTACAAAAAAATGATTTTCAAAATATTATACATTAAAAAATTATGAGAAAAACAAATTTTGCAATCATTGGAGCGGGTCGAATTGGAAAACGACATGCCGCAGTTATTCAGCAATGTGAACATGCAAAATTGGTAGCGATTTGTGATGCAGCTTTTGAAAACGATGTAAAAAAATCTGATTTTTTTGGTCAAATTCCTTGTTTTTCGGACTTGGAAATGATGTTAAAATCGGTTGAAAATATAGATGTTGTGGTCATCGCAACGCCCAACGGTTTGCACGAAACCCATGCGTTGGCAGCCTTGCACGCGGGCAAACACGTGGTCATCGAAAAGCCGATGGCGTTGACAAAAGCAGGTGGCGAACGCATTTTACACGCCGCTTTGGGACGCGGAAAACAGGTTTTTTGCGTCATGCAAAACCGATATGCGGCGGCTTCCGTTTGGCTCAAAAAATTGGTCGAATCTCAAAAATTAGGTC
Source organism: Bacteroidota bacterium (assembly GCA_046051005.1). Taxonomy (GTDB): domain Bacteria; phylum Bacteroidota; class Bacteroidia; order Chitinophagales; family Saprospiraceae; genus JAAFJT01. The sequence continues at coordinate 71 of JBJOPA010000318.1, read as the reverse complement.
AAATTTTTCAGCTACAAATTAATTGTTTTTGGAATAGAGACGAGCGTTATTATTTTGAAAACGGACAACGG
>JBJOPA010000317.1:0-19993 GCA_046051005.1 Bacteroidota bacterium | reverse complement strand
GGGTATAAAGTGACCAAATACGCTAAAAAATGGAAAGTGGTTAGCGTTTCGTTTATTTTTTCAAAATTTGAAGAAATATGACCCACGCATTCCGTGTGCGTGCCGTTTCCATGCGGATTGAAAGCTACATCATAGAAATTGACGGACGCGCCCGCCGCTATTGAACCCACAAAATCACCCGCCCGCAACGGCGAAAAAGCAACAGGCGGCGCGTAGAAACAATTCGGATTTTCCAAACCGTCGCGCAAGGCGATGCCGATGTCGAGCGGACGATGCAAATCGGCAGCAAAATCTTGCCCGTCGAAGGTCATTTTTATTGTCATTTTTTATTACTTTTTCGAGGATAATATTGGCTTTGCAGCAAATCAATTTACAATTGCAAAAATACGAAATTATTTTTTCCGAAGTTTCACTTTTTTTTGAAAGTTTTGAAAACAAATTTTCTTTAAAATGGTTTAGTGTCCACCAACTACATTTTCAATCTTAAAGTGTTTTTAAAAAAGAAATAGAAAGTATGATGCGTTTCCGAGTGATTGACGTGACCAAACATCGCAAAAAAGTATTTTATATCTTCGGCATTTTGTCCGTTGTGGCTGTTTTTTTTGTGGCACGGCTCCGATTTTCTTTCGACTTTGAACAGTTTTTTCCAAAGGGCGATGATGATTTAACCTTCTTTCAAGATTTTATCAAAGATTTTGAAACCGATGATAATTTCCTGCTTGTCGCCATTCCAAATGTCAAAAACAGCATTATAAAAGCCCAAAGAGGAGGACTTTTAGGGTTAATTGACAAGTTCGGTTCAGACAAAAATGCTGCTCCTGAACTCGACAAAAACGGCGTTATACTGGGGGGGGGTGTTTTTGACACCGCATTTCTCCAAAAGTTTGACCAGTTTGTCAACAAAGCGCAATTTTTACCGTTTGTCAAGCAAGCACAATCGCTTACGACACTTTCGTTGCCCGTCAAAACGCCTTTTGGCGTGGTTGCATTTCCTGTTTTGCACACCGACGACCCCGAACAACTTGCCAACGACCAAGAAAAAGTATTGAACGACGAACGTTTTGTTAGGAATTTGATTTCAAAAGACGGTTCTACGCTCGTTTGTTTTCTCAAAACCCGCGACAAACTCAATCTACAAGAATCGGAACTCTTGATGGACAGCCTTCACGCCCTCGTCAAGCCGTTTCAATTTGAAAACTATCACGTCTTGGGGCGCGCCAATTTTCAGAAAGAATTGGTTTGGATGGAAAAACGAGAAGTTGCCGTTTCTACCATTGTGGCGGCTATTTTGGTGGGTTTCATTATGACAATTTTGTTTAGACGCTGGAAAACGGTGGCAATTGCGCTCGGTTCTATTGGACTTTCGATGTTGTTGTTTTTCGGATTGTTGAGCGCATTGGGACGCGAATTGAGCGCGGTGGCGGCATTGTATCCCGTTTTGATGGTCATTATCGGAACAGCGGACGTGATTCACATGTTGTCGAAATATCTCGACGAACTCAGGCGCGGACACAGCAAAGCCTACGCCATCCAACAAACCATTGAAGACATCGGATTGGCAACCTTGATGACCGCCGTCACGACCGCCATTGGTTTCGCGACGTTGGTGAGCAGTCGGATTGGTCCGATTCAAGATTTTGGGTTGAATGCTGCGTTGGGCGTGATGGTTGCCTATTCGACGGTATTGTTTTTTTCGACGGCTTTGTTGTCTTATTTCGACATCAACGATTTGGTGAAAGAACGTCCAGAAGGAACGATTTGGGACAAATTGATGGCTTGGATTTATCAAGTGACAAAGGTTCACAGTCGAAAAATTGGGTTCATCGCCCTCGTGATACTGGGGGTATGCCTTTACGGGACTTCAAAAATCAAAACCAATTATAGAATCGAAAGCAACATGCCTGTTGGTGAAAAAGTGACTGAAGACTTTTTTGTCTTTGAAAAACTTTTTTCGGGCTTTCGTCCTTTGGAATATGCCGTTTTTGCGCAACAAAATCACCGCGCCAACGACTTTGATGTGTTGACACAAATGGATAAGTTTGAAAAATATATTAAAGATTCTGTCCCTTCTATCCGTTCGGTCACTTCGATTACTATGTTGTATAAATCGTTGAATCAGATGTTCAACAACAACAGCCCGTCGGCTTTGGTGATGACACAAAATCGAGATTCGTTTGCCTTGTTTAATACTTTTGTGTCTCAATTGCCTGCGGCGGCGGTTTCGGCAAACGTGTTGATGTCAAAAGACTCGACAAAAGCGCGCATTGCGACGCGAATTTTGGATTTGGGTGCGGACACGGTCATGGCAATCGGTGACAGAATAGACCGTTGGGCGGTGCAAAACCTAGACAGTTCGGTCGTAAAGTTGAAGCGCACGGGGACGGGTTATATTATTGATAAAAATGCTACGTATGTGCGCGACGATTTGGTCGAAGGCTTGTTTTGGGAAGTCGGTTTGATAGCTTTGTTGATGGGTTTGATGCTCAAAAACGTCCGAATGGTGGTCATTTTCTTGATTCCAAATCTGTTTCCGTTGTTGTTTGCGGCGGCATTGTTGGGCTTTTTGGGAGTGGACCTTGATGCGGGCATTTCGATGGTTTTCACGGTCGTTTTTGGCATTGCGATTGACGACACAATACATTTTTTATCGTCCTTTGGCATCAACAAAAACAAGGGCATGACGGTGGACGAAGCCTTGCGCGTGACCCTTTTGGAAACAGGAAAACCCGTCTGTTTGACGACAATTATTTTGTTTTTTGGATTTTTGGTGATGTTGTTTTCCATTCACCCGCCGTCGGTGACGATTGGGAAGTTGATTGCCGTCACGCTCATCACGGCATTGATGAGTGATTTGTTCATCAATCCGATTTTGATTCGATGGTGGATTAAAAAATAAAATCAATTTTAAATTTTTAAAGGTAGAGACGCGATGAATCGGGTCTCTACCTTTTTTTTATGGTTTATACTGGGGGGGACTAAACTTCCCCCCTTCGGGGGGCTTGAAGGGGCTTTAACGTTGATTAAGTTCTTGTTCGATGGCTGCGCGGTTGGGCAATTGTTTTTTATCGAAATATTTTACCCGACTGATGGTGGTTTCTTTGTTTTCAAATTCAAAAATGAGTTTGCCGACCAAAAAACGTTTGTTGGGTTTGGGTTGATAGTTATAAATTATCCAGATGTGTTCGGTCACGTTGTCGCTACGGGTTTCGGTAGATGGGAGAAAGTCTAATGCGCCGAGTTGGTTCAATTTAGACAAGGCGTAGAAACCGCGTTCTAGGTCAGCGCGGCTTTGTGCGTAGGCTTCGTCGGAGCGAAAATGGTAGGACGGCGGCGTGTTCGTGCGTTCATATGAGGAGCGCAGGTCAGTAATTGTTTTGTTTCGTGCTGACTTGCGCATTTCGGCAAGTTCTAATTCTCGAAAGACTTGGATTTCGTCCCGAATGGGGTATAAAATTTTATAGAATGTCGTGAAATATCGGGTTGCCTCGAAGCAATTTTTGGATAGATAGCCACCAAAATTTGCGTCGAAATCTTTAGTGTCGTCGTCGGTTTTAAAGTCGTTGGCGGCAAAGGCTATCTGCACGTTTTTGGGATTTTTGAAAGTGACGGCTGCGCAACTATCTCGCACTTTTTGATAATTGGTCAAATATTTTTTGCTGCCGCGTCGCGCTGAAATACAGTCGCAAATTTCTTCTTTAAAATGTGCATAAGCGGGTCGCTGCTTGCCGTCGGTCTCGAAAATTGTATCAATGACGGGGCATTGTTGAAGACATTCGTATAAAACGGTTTCAAATGTGAACGACAATATTTCAAACGCAACGCGGTCTTGAGGCGCGAAGCCTGCGAGTGTGTTGATGCGTTCGAGTTGTGGTTTCTCCAAGAGGTTATTCATCACGATACTAAAAAGTTTGGGCGATTTGATGCCTTCGTTGCGGAGTTTTTGCCCTGCATTTTGGCAAAAATTTTCTACGATTTGCGCCATGATTTTGGCGGAATCGGTTTGAGCTATTGCAAGATTAGGCAATAGAAACACAATAAAAATGAATAAATATTTTTTAAACATTGAACGGATTTTTTATCAGTTTTTCTGCAAATATCGGCAATTATACTGGGGGGGGGATGATTTTTGAAAAAAAATAAAAAAAAATAAAAATTTTTTGTCACAAATGATATGATGCAGTATTTATATAATTTATTATTATATAACGAACAAGTTTTTCCTTTTATTTGCATTTATAATTTCCAAATTGAAAAGAATCGATGAATCCCACGGACACACTTTATTTTATTACGAAATGAAAATATAATCTTTTTTAACTTAATTAATCTTAAAATTTTCTGATTATGAATCAACGTCATGTAGAAAATGGAGGAGGTTTTTCGCCCTTTACGACCAATTTGGTGACGCAAGAGGGGGCGTTTGAATCTCATCTGGACGACCGAGCTGAGCAGTTGCATCAGCATTTTACAAAAGTAGAAAGCAGGCACGCCTTGTCTGCAAATCAGCCTTCATGGTTGGCAGATGGCAGCGTTGGCAGCCCATTTCACACCAATGTGAACGCAAAGATGAGCAAAAAGGGACGCATTCAACCGCGTCATGTCGAGGCTTATCGAATCTTGCGCGAGTTGCACGACGAGGAGTTTGATGCTGCTGTTTACGAACTTGGCGGAACAGCTTATGAACTCATGCAGTCGCAGTTCACTTACGAGTTTGCCGATGCCCGACAAGCCACTTACCAAGCGGAAGCACTCTTGACGGAGCATTTTATGCCCCTTCGCCGCGAAATGGAACTGACCATTGACCAACTCGCCAAAGAGTTTTCGACCGAACCCAACCGCTCGGAGGGCGAAATCGAACAGTTTTTTCTCCAACTCGAAGCGATGCCCATGCGCACCGCCCCCCCCAGTATGGCAGTGCCATTTGACAATTTTTTGAAAAAGTTTAGACAAAAAGCCCAAACTTTTATCAAAAATGCAGCGAAAAAAATTGGAAAAGTGTTGCCGATTGGAAAACTATTGGCGATGCTTAAAAAAATGGTTGTTCCTATCATTCGCCGCGTTATCCAGTTTGCTATGAATCGGTTGCCCGCGTCGGTGCGTCCTTTTGCGATGCAGTTGGCGAATAAATTATTGGGCAAACCGCTCAACATACCTACCCAAAATGCCGACGATACTGGGGGGTATGCAGAAGATTCCACAGAAAGTGGTTACGGAGACGAGGGAGCAGCAGCTAGCGACGCGGGTTCCGAAGAGAATGGTGATTGGGCAAATATGGGGCAAGCAGAACCGACTGCGGGCGGTGACCCAGCCGAAATTCAGAATAGTTTCGATGCCCAACTCACCGAAATGTTGTTGCTCGAAAATGAAACTGACTTGGCTGCTAGTGTTCAAAATTTTGTAAGTTTGGATATGGAAATGACGCAGCAATCCCGTCCAGAAGACCAATTGGTGGCAGCGCGTCAACGCTTGGTTACTGATTTGCAAAACCTTAAAGAGGGCGAATCACCAACGGCTGCCATTCAAAACTTCATTCCTGTTGTGATGGCGATTATGCCCGCAGTGCGAACGTTGGTCAAAATCATTGGACGCGAAAAAGTTGTCAATTCTTTGAGTGGTTTGATTGGAAAAGCCATTGGACGGTTTGTTCAACCCGAAGGTGCCGCCGCGTTGTCCAAAGCATTGGCAGACCAAGGGTTGCGGCTCTTGAAATTGGAAACTAGCGATGGACAGCCCAGTCAATTGGCTTACGAAACCATTGCCCGAACGGTGGAAGATACCATCAAAAAAGTAGCCACAATGCCCGAAAATTTAACCGACGGCGAGTTGTTTGAGGCTTATGTGGAATTGTCTTTTGAAAGTTCGGTCGTGCCTTATTTCCCTGACCAATTATTGAAAAATGAGTTGCGCGAGTTGCCGTCTTCACCAGGTCAATGGAATGTGATAGCCGATAGTCGCCGAAAACCAGTCTATGAAAAGTACTCACAAATGCCTGAAATTGTGTTAGATGAGCAAAAGGCTCGGGCTTTGGTGACATTTGGTGGCAGTTCTATTTATGATTTTTTGACCCGACAACGCGGTGCTACTTTGGCAACCCCATTGCGCGTGAAAGTGCATATTTTTCGAGCTGTTCCTGACACTTGGCTCAGCAAAATCTCGCGTGACGAGCGCAACACACCTGGCTTGGGGAGTGCGACGGAAGCCGCGTGGTCTCAAATTCATCTACTGGATACCGTATCTGCGGGTGTTTTGTTTGGTTATCCCGATTTTGGATTTTCTAAAAAACAAACTACGCCACACAGTCGCAATCGGCATTTGATATACCCAAATGAACGTTTTTTCTATTTGGAAGTGTTGGGTAATGTGGCACCGCCGCCGCCACCACCACCACCGCCGGGTCCTATTAATCCGATTGCACAACCTAACCCCATTGTTGTGCCTACTCGTCAATTGGTTGATGTGCAGTTGGTATTGGATTTTACGCGGAATGAAGTTCGGTTCCACATTTTTTATCCGCCACAAGAGGCAGCTCATTTGGCGCGATTCATTGCGGAGCAACGCTGGGTTGCATTTGTTCGGTATAATTTTCACTTGGTTAAAAAATATTTTGACCTCAGCCAAGCTGGACGCACTGTGCGGATTGACAATGAACTGACGGAAAACGAATTTAAAGATTGGCTCAACCGAACGTTCAACAAGGTCAAAACATTGGCGCAAAAAGCAGATGCCAACATTAAACGAGAGTTAGACAATGTCATAGACTTTTTGGAAAATCCAAAAATTGCCAATTTCATCAAGGCTTTTAAATTGGCAGCCAATCAATTTATTGACCGCCAACGCGAAAAGCCTGATGAAGGCATCACCGTGACGTTCAAGGTGACCAATGTGCCGTATATGAACCAAATCCATACCATTTTGGACGTATTCGACATCTATAAACCCACCGAACCGACCGACTATCCAACACCCGGTGCACCTGTCGGCTCCACCATTGTTCGGTCGGGTAAGCAGTTTGAACGGTAATGTTTATTGGGATAAATATTTTTTTCAAAAAAAACTAAATGAACGTCTATGCCTTTTCTTGAATTTGAAGCCGTCGAGGCGGCATTTTCATTGCGTCAAACGTCCCCCCCCAGTATCGGACGCTTTACAGGTACGGAACAGCTGCTGCGACAGGTTTTTCATTGGCAAAATGCCGTTCAGCGATTGTCCAATTTGCGTAATTTGACCAGTGAACTGGGTTGGCAAAGTATCGAACCGAGTTTAGGGGCGGAACTTCAACATCAACTGACCCAATCTATCAATCAGTTGCAGGCGCAGGGCAGTTTGGTTCAATCGGCGATTGAACAAGCACAATCGCCCGACCAAATCGAAGCGGCTCGGAAACAATTGTTGGCATTTCGGAATCAATATTTGCAAACCGAAACCACCGTCCATTTCTTTACCGACGCGGTCAATACGCGCACGAGTCCGCAAATCGCGACGCTTTTGCGTGCTTGCGATGCGATGTGTCGTCAAAGTATGGTCGAAATTTTGCCAGCACTGGGCAAGCCTATCCCTCATGTATTGACGTATGTTGACAAAGGTTTGGGCGCATCAATTTTGAAAGCGGGGCTTAAATTGTGGGATTTCCGAACCGTTAGCCCCACAGCGGCTATCAAGGTGACGTATCACAACCTCTTGCGCCCCACTGCGCTTATCCATGAGACGGGTCATCAAGTGGCGCATCAATTGGATTGGAACGACCAGTTGGCACAAGTTTTCCGCGAAAAATTGGCTCCGCATAGTGCCGAACTCGCGGCGGCATGGGCGGTTTGGTCTTCCGAAATTGCTGCTGATGCGTTTGCTTTTGTGCATACGGGTTTTGCGGGTGTGGCTGCTTTGCACGATGTTTTGGCAGGTAATGAGCATTTTGTTTTCAATTATTCGCCCAACGACCCGCACCCGATTAGCTATTTGCGGCTTTTGCTCAACACGGCTTGGTGTCGGCTCTATTTTGGGGCAGGTGCGTGGGACGCAATGGAGCAATCGTGGCGCAACGCCTATAATGCCGCTGCGTATCCACATAGCGACCAACAATTGATTGCCATTTCCGAAAAATTGATGCCCATGATTGCGCAATTGGTAACCGAAATTCCGCTTCCAGCATTCAACAATCGGTCGTTGATTCAAATTTTGCCGCCCCACCGAGTCGCGCCCGCGCAACTGGAACAATGGGCAGCTACCCACGAGTCAACGATTTTGAATCAAACCGAACAGTTGAAACGCGATTGTTTGCGATTGCTTGCCCTCACGGGTACGCGAATCGGGTCACGTCCCGATTGGATTCAACATGGATTTAGGTTTCAGGAACAGTGGACGGGTATTTTAGGGCAAGCCCCGCAAACCTCCCTCCTTCGGGGGGATTGAGGAGGGACAACTCCCCCCCCCAGTATTTTCTCTCTTTTTATTAAAAAAATTATGGTTTAACAAAATAAAATAAAAAATAAAATGGCAACAAAAAGTTCCATCGATTTAAAAGAGTTGATGACTCCAATTATCGAATCCCAATTCAAAATTGCAGATTCTTTGTCCACTTTGGCAGAAAGTCAGCAACTCATTACGACCCAATTGACCAAATTAGCGGCTAACAGTGCTACGCTAACAAGCGGTTCGGCAGTTCGCGTTGGCGCACCCACGCAGGCAGAAGCCTATACGCCAGATGAGTTAAACAAGTTGATTTTGCCTTTCAACTTGGCGTATAATCGCATCTCGCATGGTTACAACGCGACGCAACCTGCCACTACATTGGGTACGGTGCAAAATACAAAGCATGATTTAGCCAATACGGTCATCGCCCTTTCGCTAAATGACGCAAATGTCAGAAACGTCTGATAATTGGGATAAAAAACGCCCCCCCCCAGTATTTTGACCCTTTCGTAGAGACGCGATTAATCGCGTCTCTACAATTCAAAAAATAATTTTAAAATAATCTCTAAAAAAATATAAATTATGGCATTCTTTGATGAATTGATTCCAGTTTTTAATACGGTTCGTTCTACGTTGATTCCTGCGGGCATTAGCTTGTCTCGGTCTTATGCGGACACCATCATCGGTAGCGGCAACACGCCCGTCACACAAAATTATATGTTCCAATCCACGCTCAATGTGTCGGCGGGTTCTCCATTTGGTGCCGCGTCTGACGATGCAACTTTCGTCTTGAAAGAAAGCGATTTGTTGAAGCGAACGTTTAATATCTATTGGCATTTGATTACCGCTGGCACCACGACGCAATCTGTCAACAGTGGAGCCGCCACAGCAACCAACGAGTTCTATCCTTTCCATTTGGCATACGCCTACTGTTTGGAAAGTACACGGATTGCCCAAATCTTTGAGCGCGTGATTTTTGAAGCCTTTTCGGGCGAAAAATTGGGCATCTTGCGTACCGATGCCGTCAAATGGTTGCGTACCACAGAGGATTTGTTTTACGACGACACCCAGTTTAGCCCCTACGCCACGCCGCGAAATTATATCAGAAGTAACGCCGAGGCAACGCGCCGCAACGCTTATTTCAGACTCATGGGCATGGAATTGCCGCACGGGGCAACCAACGAGCCATCAAACCCGACGTTTGAGTTTCATCGCCCTGCCGCCGCAAACACCAAATTTGTAGCGAGTTATGAAAATCTGCTCCGCGAAGTTTGGCAAGCCCTCATCAATGCCCAGAATACGGCTGGCACCAACACATCGGACGTAGTGTCGGTCACGCGCCGCATTGCCGACCTCAAAGAGATGTTGTTGGCGCGTCGCACTGCCAACCCCGCGGATTTGTGGAACCAATATGAAAATACCAGTCTGGCGCAAGAGGAGTTTAGTGCCGTTTTGATGCAAAAATGGTTACATCAAGCCATCAGCACCAACACGCCCATCGTTGAGGCATTGGGCGCAAGGGCAAATACGCCAGGCGAGCGATTGGAAAAAATTGGCGCACGAGTGGGCATTCAAGCGCACCCGCGTTCGCAGGATTTGATAGATTTGGCGATTCCGTTGGCAACATTTTTACGCATGATTGAACAAGGTTTTTACGACACCCAAACCACCGTTCAGTTGTTGTTGGATAAAAATCAAATGGTGGGTCAAGACATGATGACCCAAATACATTTGTGGCAAAAAACAACAGGTAAAAAAATCAAAGATTAACCTTAGATTTTAGCCACCAACAGTGAATAGCGAAGCGTATAGAAAGATGTTTCTATCGCTTCGCTATTTCTCTTTTTGATTCATTTTTGCCTCCAAAAAGGGCATTATACTGGGGGGGGGGATATTTTTTGCTTTGGAACGATGCAAAAAGATTTGATATTGTAAATTGCGTAAATACTTTCAAGCAAACAATTATTTTGTGATAACTGGTTGGTGTAAGGTTTATTTGTTTTTGGCACGACGTTTGAAAAATAAAATTAAACACACAAGACGATTTGATAAATACATAAAACGGTAGTTTCGATAGTTTTTTTCCATTTGTTTTTGGTGTTTGTTTTTGGTGTTTTGTAGGGATACACACGTGTTGTAAGTGTGTTTTTTGAATCTATTTTTTTTTAATCCTTAAAAACTATTCCAAATGGATAGAAGTAAGTTCTTAATTGTCGTGAATTACGACCGTTTGCCTCAAGGAGATTTACTCAAAACAGGCAAAAAAATGCTGGGCAACATGCCCAACGAACCTTCATTCGCCGCTTGTATGGAGTTCGTGAAGGATTACGAAGTTGCCAGTCAGGAGTTTGAAGTCGTTGACATCAAGGCAAAATCTCGCAGCAACCAAGACATTGCCAACCGTAAAAAATTTATTGACGAACGGATGCGTCCGTTGCTCAATAAGATTGCGGAACGCGCTGCGCCTATCATTGACCAAAACCACAGTTTGGCAATTTTGTCGGGCTTGTTGTTGCGCGATGAGGCGGAAAGCCAACGAAGGAAAGCAGGCGAAACGGAGTATAAACCGTATTCTGTTTTCTATGATTTTTTGGCAAACACCATCACCTTTTCTTGTTTGAGAGTAGAGGGCGCACGCGGCTATGAGCATATTGCCCGACCTTACGACAGCGACAAATGGGGGGAAGGCGTGGTGAGTGTTACGCCAACCATCGTCATGAAGAACATGACAATGGGCATTCGGTATGCCATCAAGGTGCGTACTTTAAATTCCAGAGGTGAAGCGAGCGATTGGTCAGAAACATTTATTTTATAGACCAAACCAATACGCCTTAATTGGATTTATTTTTTTTCGCAACACCCACAAAGCCCCTTGAACGCATGGTTCGAGGGGCTTTGTACTGGGGGGTAACAAAAAATCCTTAACTAAACAAGATAGTGTCTGTGGTGTTCTTTACCGCGCGACCACCAGTTTCCCGACTGCTTGTGCGCCGTTGTCGAACTGTATTTTGTAGAGATACATGCTATTTGGTAATGCGGAGACATCAATTGAAGCCCCCCCGACCCCCCAAAGGGGGGAGAGAGATTGCTGCAACACCAACCGTCCCGACACATCAAACAACATCAGCTTCCCTTGTCCCCCCTCAATCCCCCCGAAGGGGGGAAGTTTAAATGTCACACGGTCTTGCGCGGGGTTTGGAAACACCGAAACAGGCACATTATACTGGGGGGGGGGCTGTGAAAGGCTCGTGAGTTGGCAGCCTTCGGTAAGGCAGCCGTATTTGTCCACTCGCAAGAGCCAACCAAATTGTCCGTAGGTGGGTGAGGCAAAACGATAATCTTCTAGATATCCCGCTAATGCAATGCTGCTGTCGGAGGGAATAATGTCAACGTTGGTGAACCGATGAACGGGTACACCTTGTGGATGATAACTGCCTCGAACATAGTGGCGACCCCAAATGAAATTTCCATTTTTATCTAGCTTGACCAACATGCCTGCAAAGTTGATGCTGTCTTGTGGCAAACTGGTGTCGCGTGGGAAGCGGATGCCTTGTTCACCTGCCAATAGCAACTCGCCATTGGCTATTTCGCGCACTTTGATGACACTGGTGAAGCCATAGGCACTAATACTTTTTTCCCAAATCAGTTGGTTGTCTTTGATTTTGGCGATGTAGGCATTCACTTTTCTAGGGTTTATGCTGTCATTTACATTCCCCACAACAATTAATGCGGAATCACGGGTTAATGCGGTAGCATTAACGACTTTACTTGTAGTTGGATTTATTGTATATTCACCAGTAAAATTGCCCAACGAATCCATTGTGACAACGGAATAAGTTTGATAGTTTCCTCCAATAATACCTTTAACCATTAACACGTAGTATTTGTTATCTGAGATTTTATGAATTTTTGATGCAATTATAGCGCGATCAGATTGTTGACTGTACCATGGGTCAACGATAAATTTTCGCCACCGTTCATGTCCAATACTATCTACCTTTATTAAGGTGGCATAAATATTATTGTTTGACATCAATTGAGATCCCCCCATTATGTAACCATTATCATGGGTAATACAGTTACTAGACAGTGCCAGGTCTATCCCCGTTGCACCTGTGTGGGAGCTTGGGTAGAGTCTTTTTTCTAAAACAATATTGCCGTTAAGGTCAAGAGCCAATAGAGATTGGTAAAAAAAAGTGTCGCGGTGACTGGCTATCGTGACAATCTGCTTTTTATGATTCAAAACACCTGTATTTCGCCACAATTCATTTGTTATTGGCGTATCGGGGTTAACCAATTTAACAACCTGCTGTAAATTACCCCCGTTGGTACTAAATTTAGCAAAGAAGCCTACATTCAAAAATAAGTTTCGATTGCCTACACGAATGGGGCGAGTGGTAACGCCTGTTGTGTAAAGCATCGTATCTGATGCCACTAAACCAAAATTTCCAACCGCGATAGAATCTTCAAATCGGTAGAGTTTGTTGAAATAGCGTTGGGCAGTAGCCATATTGATGGTTACATAAAACAACACAAATAGCATGATTATTTTTTTCATAGACCGTTTTTTTAAATAAAAAGTAGCCTTGATGGGCTTTGTTAAAGATATATCAAGGCTACGAGTTTGGTTAAGAAGAATTATTTGATAATTGATATTTTGCCTGTGTGTAGGTTCACTTGTGCAGCATCTTGGATACTAAACAAGTAAAATCCTTGCCCTACGGCGCGTGTGTCCCAAAGGAATTGCCCCTGCGTAGCAGATAGCCTCATACGCTGTATTTCCTTGTTGGCAACATCGCGTATCACTATGGTGGCATTTTTTGCATACTCGGGTAGGCGATATTCAATTGTCACGTACTCCCGTGCAGGGTTTGGATAGGCATTTAAATTCTTCATTATCCTTTATTTTTATTTTATTTAGCGACCACCAGTTTCCCGACTGCTTGTGCACCATTGTCGAACTGTATTTTGTAGAGATACATGCTATTTGGTAACGTAGAAACATCAATTGAAGTTTCGGTGCTACCCCCCAGTATTTGCTGTTGTAGCACCGCTTTGCCCGATACGTCAAACAGTATCAGTCCCCCCTCAATCCCCCCGAAAGGGGGAAGTTGGGACTGCCAAGCAAACGTCACGCGCCCCTGCGCAGGGTTCGGAAATACCGAAACAGGCACATTATACTGGGGGGGCGGCGGTGAAAGGTTGGTGAGTTGACAATTACGTTGCACACAACCAAAAGAATCGGTGCGTACTAACCAACCCCAAATGCCTGCCGTTGACCGTCGTTGAATGAAGTCATCACAATTGCCTCCCAGAATATAACCACCATTAAAAAGCCTGTGAATACTCGAAAAGAAACCCTTTACGTCGTCTAAGTGTGGTAAGCCTTGGTACATACGCGCCCAAAGACTATCGCCATTGGCGGTATATTTAACCAGTAAACCTGAGATATTATTACCGTATTCAGAACCAGGTAAGGAGTCGCGTGTATTACCTGCAACGACAATAGAACCATCTGGGTTCTCAACGGCTGCTTGAACCAATGTGCCATTCCGTCGTATAGTATGCTCCCACATTAATTGACCTTGCTGATTATATCTGGCTACATAACCATGCTGATGATAACGTGGATTCGGTTCAAAAGTCACGCCACCATCAGAACTATATGCATACTGAATTTTTATATCGCCATGCAAGAGATAATCGCCATTACGCAACACTGTCATGACCGTTGTATTCAGTTGACTGGTATCCGTTTCAAAACGATTGAGAATATTGCCTGCCGTATCTAACCGAAATGTTACCCCAATGGCTTTGTGTGTCCAATCTGTAATGTAATCTTTAAACTTCATTGCTTTTGCCCATAAATAACCTTGATTATCAAAACTGATTTTTGAACCATGTATATCGAACCCTACATCATTAAAATAGCGATACCATATTCTTTCTCCTCTACGATTCACTTTTACAATAAAAAAATCATTGTCATCTAATGTGCGCGTACTATATCGATTGACAAACACGTAAAAATTGCCACTTGCATCACGAACGCAATCGGTTGTAAAAAGATAAGAGCTATTATATTCTATTCCATTAAATTCTTTATACCAAATGGTATCACCACGCTCATTAAATTCAGCAATAAATACGATAGAAGCACCAATACTAAAAGCGGTATTTTGATGACCTGTACAATAGAATGTTGTATCGTTTACTTTTTTCAGGTTATTATAAGGTAATAAAAAAGTATTATTCGTATCGCCATGCAATTTTGAAGCAACTAAATCTCCATTTATATTGAATTTCGCAAAATTACCTCCTGCAAACCAAACACCATTTTGGTTGATATTGGTCATCGCTTTTACATAAATAGCAGTATCGGTGGGAACGGCACTTAAAATGCCATAGGCAACATTAGAATCTAATCTGTAAACACGATTAAACCCTTGCCCATGAAGCGTAAAGATAAGCAATAACAATAATGATGATGTTATGATATTTTTTTTCATAGCTGACGGTTTTTTATAAAAATAAGGGTTGATATACTGGGGGGGTATATCAACCCACTATTTTAGGTTATTTAATGATGCTAAATTTATTGGTATTTAAAATGCTTCCTTCGTGACGAATGGTATAAATATAAATACCCGCAGCCATAGCACGCGTATCTAAATTATAAATACCACGACTGTTTTTTAGTATGACTTCTTTTATTTTTTTACCCGTAAAGTCCGATATTTCTACTAAACACTCTTTGACATACTCTGGCAATTGATATTCAAACGTCAAATAATCCGTAGCAGGGTTTGGATAAACTGCTACTTCTGTTAGCAACTGACCCAAACGCTGCATTGGATTAGCCACTTTTGCCGCTTTTCTTCTGGTTGGTATCGTCGGAAAGTGGAACTCGTAGTCGTGCATTGCGCGACCGTTTAAGTTCAACAGATTGAATGCTTGTCCTGCTGCCGCCGCATAGGTGTGTTGGGTGATTTGTTCTAACACCGCCAATTCTTCGCCCGTCAGTTCATTGAGCGCGCGACCCGATGCCAAGACTTCTTGTTTTAGCCCCAACACCGTCAAGTAATCTTGGTGCTCGTTGTACTGGTCTTTGACATAATACGGAAACTTGACTGCTACGGACTGTGCCGCCGCCAATGCCTCTGTGTAGTTGCCTTCGCTGAGGTGCGATTCGGCAATGGCGTAGTAGGCATCGGGGGTGTTGACCTTTGTCCACAGTTCGCGTACTTCGGTAGTGTTGACGGTGGGTTGCACGAGTGCGTCGCCCAACAAGGTGTGTAAGACTTCGGTTCGGTCGGTGTTGACTTTTGCCAATCGCATGGATAGGGTTTTTCGCCACGAGTCGGGTTCAGACACGTCCATGAGTAGGTCTATCATCTCGTCGGTCAACGGATTTGGAATTTGGGTACGCAAATGTTTCAGCAACTTTTGGTCTTGCGCTGCTTTGATATTTGCCAATAACACCTCCATGAGCATGGCACGCGGTAAAATATGGGTTTCTGCCACCTCAAACAACACATCGGTGGTGAGGTTAGGCGATTGCTCCAATAACTTGTTCCGCATTTCCCACATATCGTCTGACCAATCTAACTCAATGTTGGCGACCAAAGCGTCTCGGTTGCCGCCATTGAGTAGCGATTGATAGAGATAGCCCAAATCTTGGTAATTGGCTTGATGACCTGCCAACCGAACCAATGCCGCATCTCTGTCGCCTGCTGTCAAAGGTGTACGTGGCTCTAAACCTACTCTAAATTTGGTGGGGCAACCAGGAGCAGAAGCACCTTCCGTGCTATTTGCTGAATAAACATTAGCTGTAATTATGGGCTTGTGGCGTAATTGGGAATCCCACATGTAAATAACTCGTCTATCTGCCAAATTTAAAAGATCATCACCTCCTAAATTATTCGAGAAAGAGTTTTGAGCGGAAATTACACCTTGACCATCAACATTTCCAGGATTTCCTTGAAATCCTCGAATACCCGTACCTCTTTGAGAATAGTATTCTGGCAATGCTACTACATCATAATCGTTTTGGTTTTGCTCATTACAAAGATATTGCAACCCCGTAACTTGGTCATTTAATGGGTCATTATTATTGCCTTCTGCTAAATTCGCCAATCTGGTTTTGGTAAAGGTGTTTTTATACACTTGGTTGCTATTGGCACCCGTTTGCCGCATAACAATGCCCATTGTATAGTTGTTGTTGGCATTGAAACTGGTGCTGGGTCCAGTGAAGTTGTTTTCTTCTACTCTAAAAGCATTGCCAACATCTACCAACACGCCATAGTGCCAAGCATTTTTGTTCTGATTGTTGATATTGAAGTTATTGCGTGTGATGAGCATATTGTTCACGCCCTCGCTGTAGATGCCCACGCGATTGGTGTTAAAATCTGTTTTGTTAACAGAAAAGGTATAATTTCCACTAACTCTTTTCACCCGAATAGCCTCTCTGAAATTGGTAAAACTGGTTCTAATTGGGTCTGTACATTCCAACGGATACGGAACACTGATTGGACATAGGGGTTCTACGATAAAGTCTGCATCAATAGCAAAAATACCGCGTCCATTGTGTTCACCCAAAATGGGAAAACGATTGGTAATGGTATTGTTGAATTGGCAGCCTTGAATAGCGACTCCTCTGACCGCCCACATAGAAATGCGTGCATCAATATTGCTTTGTACTCGGTATCCTGCGTCAACAGTAAACTGACAGTTCTTGAACGAACTGGTTTGCTGTTGTGGATAATCAATGAACCCAATATCTTTTACGTTATTTTTGAACGAAGTGTTACTTGCGGTAACAATTCCTCCATTTTGGCTTTCAATGGCAGTTCTGGCGTGTTCGATTCGTGCATTATTTCGGGTAACGACCAATCCTTGATTTCTTGTGGGGAATGCACCTGCCATTGGTTGATTGCGCGTTCCTTTCACAACAATTCCTTGCCAGACGGCATCTGTTTCGCAAAAATTGGTAATGATTCCGCCGTCCACAATCAGTTCAGCACCGACTTCGACGGTAATCTTCTTCCCTTTTGCCATGTTAAGTGTTCCGCGCACGGTCAACCGTTTTCCACTTTTTACAATGATGTCATTGGTCGCATGGGTGATAGTTCCCGTTTCCCAAGTAGTATTCAATGTGATTTGCTCTGGCGCAGTAGCTCCCAATGGCGAAACCCAAATACCTCGACCGTAGGTCGCCGCATAGAGCAATCCGCCACAGTAGTCAATTTCCAAATCGGTAACGATGGAAACAGGTAAACCTTTGTTAAAACATTCCCAACGGTTGTTGGCTTTGTCATACCGATAGACCCCTGCGTCAGTGCCTGCATAAATTACATCATCGCTACCGCGCTGATAAACGAGGGAGTGGACAGGACATTGTGGCAAACCCAAAGAAACTTCTGTCCAATATTGTCCTCTGTCATTTGAGTAAAAAACGCGATTTTCTGGTACTTGACCAGGACGACCACCAAAACCACCTAAACCAATCCAAATTCTATTTTCATTATTAGGGTCAAAAACAATGGCGCGAACCTGTGGATACCAATACAGTATATTCCCAAAAGAAGTTGGACCTGTTCTACCTACATTTTGACCAATGGCAGTCCATGATGAGCCACCATTTGTAGAGAGAAATAATTTGTTATAGGGAGGATTAGGAGTAGCTCCATTTTGTAAATTTGCATTATCAACATTATCATTTGTCGCAACGACCATTATTTGGTTATTGGATGGTGCAATTGCTATGGCTAATGCTAAACTTTCGTCTTGATTACTAATCCCTATATCTACACTTGCACCAAGATTATTTACATATTTTTTTTTAAATAAGCCATGATATAAATTATATCTTATTGGGTCTTGTACCACTTGATTCGATTTTTGAAACAGACCGATATCAATAGAACCACCACTAGGCATATTAAATGTACTATAAGATGGTCCCCCAACAGTATACCCAACACTACCAGTTTGCCAATCTATGATAGTAGTACCACCATCTGAATAAACTGGACTATCCCAACGGCCATTTCTAGATCTTGGTGTTCCATTGTCTTGTGTACCTCCTGCAATATATTCTTTTTCTTTGCTTGAAACGGCTATATCGTAATATTCTGTTACAGATAACATATTTAAACCGTCTCTATTGTTATCATTTAAATTTAACCAATTATTAAGATTTCCATTTGTTTTTGAAACTCCACCATCTGTACCTATTAATATTATATCTTGATTTACATTAGTAGGATGCTCTATTAATTGTATTGCTCTTACATCTGCATGTACATTGCAGTCAAATTGACTGTATAATGTATTTACTCCTGTAGTTGTAACAGTTCCTTCTTGTGTATTTAATTCACCTAATTCTAATTTGCCCATATAGAATCTATGTGGATTAACATTACTGACCTTGAAAATACTAGGATTATGGTCTAAACCGCCAGGAGCACCATTAAATAACTCTACCCAAGGCGTATTGATACTATTTCTTAAGTCCATTCTAAGTATATGTCCGTGACTCCAACTATTGTTTGGTAATTCCGAAAAACCTATAAACAAATGTCCGACTTTTGCCAGTGATGTTCCAAGATAAATTCTGCCAATATTAGCATTTGGGGAACTAAACTGAAAATTAGATATTGACAGCTTTGCAATATTACTAGTAATGCCCGGTAAATTATTGCCATTGGTAGTCGTAAGAAACAAATGTGCATCATGGATGGTATAAACATTATTTATTCTGGTTTCTCCAAACTGTGTGCCTAGTGCAATAATATTTGTTCCTGGAATGATTGTCATATCAGTAAATTGGACATTATCTTCTGTAATATTTAATGTTTCATATATTTGCTTGCGTGCCTTTACTAATGTCCATGTTGTATTGTTAGCATTAGAGTAAGTTCGTTTTATAACACCTTCTCCCTCATAAAGAGTACCTTGAGCATCTCTTATATTTAGTCCAGAGGACAGTGCAAATATTTCATTACCTGATTTTACTAACTTTACAAAAAATGGGTTCCACGGATGTGGGTCTGGCGTAGCACCTGCCAAAATAACAATTGGTGTTTCAACTCTTTCTATAAAAACGGTAGTAGGACTTACTCGCCCCCCGTTTTCTCTTAAGCGAAAAATACCCGCTCCATATTTAGACCAAGCATTATCAATAACGCCATTCATAAAACCTGTCGAAAACCAAATTTCATTATCACTTACTTCAACAATAGAAGTAATTGCTAGTCCAATCACTCTTAACTCGTCCGTAATGCAAGTCCAATTATTTCCGCCATCTGTAGTTCTCCATAATCCACCTGCGTCAGAGCCAGCATAAATTAAATTACGGTTTTGAGGGGTAGAAAAAACAGCATCTATTCGCCCAGATTGACTAAATTGGCAATTGTTTGTAGTTCGTTGAAACATTGATTTCCAACTACCACTAGTGGAACAAACTTGAGTTTGTTGTCCTAATGTTGCCAAAGACTGAAAGCCTTTTTCAAACTTTCCATCTGGTGTAATTCGAGCTGACCAAATAAAATCCCACCGTCCAAACTTTTTTCTAAACGAGGTATCA
>JBJOPA010000316.1:0-34582 GCA_046051005.1 Bacteroidota bacterium | reverse complement strand
TTTCAGGCGTTTTTGGCGGCGAGATTTACGAAATCTTAAAGATTTCATAAATCTAACCCCATATGTTATGACAAAATAATTTCATTCAAATCCTTAACTAAACAACATTGACTGGGGGGTAGTCTTTTTTTGAAAAAAATATTTTTTTTAAGTCGTTTTTACCTGCCAATTTGTTTTTTTGATGTATTTTTGTTGAGCTATCCAAATTGTTGCGGATTAAGAAATTTTAAAAAAATATTTATAAAAAAAAACTCATAAAAAAATGTTTAGAAGTATTTTCAAAGTGGCGTTATTAGTCATTGCAGGGGTGGTTTGTTACAACTATTTTTGGGGCAATGCTGCCGAAAAAGAGCAATCGCACCGCATTTTCAAGGGCGTGGGCAACGTGTTTGGCGAGGTTCGCGACTTGGTTCGCTCCGAACGCAAAAAATTTGACGGCGGCAAATACGATGCCGCACTCGACAAAATGGGCGGCGTTTTGGACAAACTCAAAACCCACAACACCAGCACAAATGGCGCAGTCGGCGGCGAAATCGCAGCACTCGAAGCCCAAAAAAAGAAAATTGATGCACAATTGGCGCACATCAAATCAATGCCCGACGACGCACCCGCCAGCGACATGACCGCAAAAGGTGGCAAAGCCAAACCCGCACCGACGACCGCATCAAAACTCGAACAAGCCGCGCAATTGGCGCGACAAATGGAAGAATTGAACGCCCAAATTCAAGGCGTAGTCAATAAAGTTGCGTCGCCAGAAGACCAACAACCGTATTAAAAATTGAAAAAAAAAACTAAAAATCGAAGCGTGAAATAAGATTTTGCGCTTCGATTTTGTTTTAAAATCTATAATTTTTTCTGAAAATATGTTCTACGAATTTGAAGGATTTCGTCCTGTCGTGCATGAAACGGCATTTGTGCATCCGCAAGCCGTCGTGACGGGCAACGTCGTGATTGGACAGCATGTTTACGTCGCGCCGTGCGCCGTCATTCGCGGCGATTGGGGCGGCATTGTCATCGAAGACGGTTGCAATGTGCAGGAAAATTGTACGATTCACATGTTTCCGGGCATCACCGTTTACCTGCGCGAAGCGGCGCACATTGGACACGGAGCCATCATTCACGGTGCGATGATTGGGAAAAATGTGTTGGTGGGCATGAACGCCGTCATCATGGACAACGCCGAAATTGGCGACGAAAGCATCATCGGCGCGTTGGCTTTTGTGAAATCGGGCGAAAAAATTCCGCCGCGCTCGTTGGTCGTCGGCAATCCCGCCCGCATTATCCGACAAGTGAGCGACGACATGGTGGCGTGGAAAACCGAAGGAACAAAATTGTATCAAACGTTGCCCCAAACGTTGCGGCAAACCTTGCGCCCGTGCGAACCACTTTCGGCACTTCCAAACGACGAAACGTTGGAAAATAGACTCAAAAAACAAAATATTGCCTATCAAACATGGCAAAAAACGGGGAAATAAGTCAAATTTAAAAATCAAACATATTCACCATTTTCAAACCGATAATCGCGTTCGACGTGGCAAATTCGGGTTTGATAGCTTTCATAAAAATCTGTTTTCCCTTGCTGTTGCGCCAATAAATGCTCCGAATTTCGTTTCCAATTGCGAATGGCTTCCAACGAAACCCAATAAGAAACCGTTACACCGAGTTTTGTCTCGCCGTCGCGTGCGCTTTCGTGACCGAGATAGCCCGCTTGCGCAGTCGCCAATTCCACCATTCTGTCCGCCGTCGAACCGTAGTCTGCGGCGTGCGTTTCGGTTCTGACCGACGTGAAAATGACCGCGTAGTAAGGCGGTTTGGGCGTGTTTGCAATCATTTTTTTTATCAATTTTTGTTAGAAAATTTAATAAAATATTTTTACAAATGTTTTGTTAGCAAGGCTTGTGTGGCTTTGGGTTCAGCTTTTCCTTTCGACATTTTCATGATTTCTCCCATGAAAAAACCAATTAAACCTTTTTTGCCTTTTTGATATTCTTTTACTTTTTCTGGATTATTTTCCAAGACTTCTAACACAATTTTTTCTAAAAAATCGGTGTCATCGGACTGCAATAAGTTCATTTTTTGAGCAAAATCGAGCGCGGATACTGGGGGGGGGGCATCAAGCAAGGCAGGCAACAAATTTTGATACGCCGCAGACGCACTTATCTTATTTTCATTTATCAAATTCAATAATTCCTCAATTTGTTTCGTAGAAAGTGGATATTTTTCTATCGAAATATTTTTTTCAACCACAAATGGCAATATTTTTTGCACCAAAAAGTTGCTCGCCAAGCGTTGCAAATTGGGAGAAAGTTGCGTCAAAAGTTCGTTTGTGTAATCAAAAATAGCTTTTTCGCTTGTCAAAATCTTTGCATCTGCCGCCGTCACGCCAAATTTTTGTTCCAAAACCAAGCGCGCTGCTTGCGGAAGCATCGGCAATTCGGCAGCCACGCGCCCAATCCACGCCTCCGACAACACGACGGGCGGCAAATCGGGGTCTGGAAAATAGCGATAATCATTCGCATTTTCTTTGTCGCGAATGGGCGTAGTCACGCCAGTTTCGGGGTTAAAATTGAGCGTTTGTTGCTCCACGACTCCGCCATTTTCTACCAAATCTACTTGTCGCGCAAACTCAAATTCAATCGCCCGACGCGCAAAACGCATTGAGTTTACATTTTTTACTTCACATCTTGTACCAAATTTTGTATCGCCTTTTTCTCGAATCGAAACATTTACATCGCATCGCATCGAGCCTTCGTCCATATTTCCGTCCGAAACGCCCAACCAACGCACCAAATGCCGCATCGCCGTCATAAACGCATCAACTTCTTCGCCGCTTCGCAAATCGGGTTGCGTCACAATTTCTAACAACGGCACGCCCGCCCGATTGAGGTCAATCAGCGTCGCGTGCGGGTCTTGGTCGTGAATGGATTTGCCCGCATCTTCTTCCATGTGAATATGATGAATTTCTATAAAACGTTTTCCCAAAGAAGTTTCAATTTCCAAACCGCCGCCGATGCAAATGGGTTGGCGGTCTTGCGTGATTTGATAGCCTTTTGGAAGGTCGGCGTAGAAATAATTTTTGCGGTCGAAATGATTTTTTGGATTGATGCGACAGCCCAACGCCAAGCCCAACCGCGCCGCAAACTCAATTTGTTGGCGATTGGCACGCGGCAACGCACCCGGCATTGCCAACGAAACAATGCCCACATGCGTGTTCGGCAACCCACCAAACGTGGTCGAATCTGCGCAAAACGCCTTCGATTCCGTCGAAAGTTGCACGTGAACTTCCAGACCAATCACCGTTTCGTATTTTTCTTTTGACATGAATTGATGTTTCTTTTTTTTATGAAACAAAAATAAGGTTGAAATTTTCTAAAAAAAGTTACCCCCCAGTATTTGGGCGTTTTTTCAGTCATTTTCGTTTTTTGGAACGTCTTCAAATGCGCTAATTTCGCCAATTGTGTTGTCATTTTCTTGAAAATCTTTCAATTTTGGCAATTCGCGCAACGATTTGATGCCAAAATAATCCATAAATTTTTCGCTGGTGGCGTACAAAAGCGGTCGTCCTGGCGTTTCGGCGCGTCCTGCGATGGCGACGAGTTCTTTTTCAAGCAATTTTTGAAGCGCGTAATCGCAACTTACGCCTCTGATTTGCTCCAATTCGGTCTTGCTAACGGGCTGTTTGTAGGCGACGATGGACAACGTTTCGAGGGCGGCTTGCGACAACCGTTTTTTCGTCGTTTGGCGCAAATAGGTTCCAATCGTGGCATGATACGCCCCTTTTGTTAGGAATTGAAAGCCTTCGGCAATCTCGACCAACTCAAAAGCGGCGGTTTCTTCTTGAAATTTTTCTTTCAACTCGTGCAGCGTTTGCAACAACATTTCGTCGTCAAAAATGGTTTCAAATGTTTCTTCCAAACACTCTTTGATGGTGCGAAAACCCAACGGCTCGCGTGAAGCAAAAATCAATGCTTCTATGTGTTGCGCTATTTTTTCCAAAATATTTTATTTGTAATGTCTATAAAATCAATACTTTATGAAATTAATATTTTATCATTTCTGAAAAAGTCAACAGCGTATCGAAACCTTTTGACTTAAAATAATGCCGCGTTTGAGCTTCGTTTGCATTGCTGGCAACCATCACAAAGTCGCCGCCCCACGCGCCCAACGATTTTATTTCGCCGTCAAAATCTGCAAAAAACAAGTCTTTTACACAAGTCAAATCAATTATTTTTTGAATTTGTTGTTCGTGCGTTTTCATCAATTTTTGAAACTCTGAAAAATCGGTTTCGACGGAAAAAGCAACTGTCAAATCCGAAAAATCGGCAATGATACTGGGGGGTAGCTTTTTTGACCGATACCGCGCAATTCCTTCTCTCGAATTTTGTTTTTTACCTAAATAAACAAAAAAAAGTTGGCTCGAAAAAGGAGGATTAAAAATAATATTTTCAACAATAGGCGGATTTCCGATGTTGTAAAAAATTGGATTGTCGCGCATCGCACACGCGAGGTCGTAACCCGAACCACCAAAAGTGGCTGCCAACAACGCATATTTGTCCACGTCGCACCATTCGGCAAACATCGCAATCAACGTAGAACTGCTGCCCAAACCCCAATTTCGAGGAAAAGTGAGCCGCGTTTCGACGCAACATGCCCCCCCCCAGTATGCCGACGTTTTTTGACCCGTTTTGGGCAGTTGCTGCGCCGTTTGGAATATTTTTTGCAACATTTCCGCCGTTTTTGAGTCGGTTGAATGTTTTATATCAAAATTTTGAGCATCAAAAATACCTTCAAACCAAATATTTTTTTCAACATCAAAACTTTTCCAAATAATATTTTCATCTTTTAGCGGCAAAATATGCAACGATTGCCCAAAACGAGTGGGCAATGCCAATGCTTTTGCACCATCAAGCACCAAATATTCTGCTGTAATCAACAGTTTTCCATTGGCATAAAATTGTTTTGAAGCCATTTCGTTCATCAAAATAAAATATTATTGCGGCGTTATTTTTTGTTGAATTTCTTTTCGACGCAATTGTAACAAGGAATCGGCATATTTTTTCACCAAATCTTCTTTACGGGTCATGCAAATGGTATCAAATCCGCCCGCCAACCGATTGATTTGGCGACTTGCCGACGTGTCGAGATAGAAACGGGTTTCGCGGTCGAGTTCCATAAATTTGGTCTCGCTGCCGCCGCAACTCATCGCAAAAAGGCTCGTGGCAAAGCACAATATTTTAAAATTATTTTTCATACAAAATTTATACAAATATTTTATGGAGCTAATCTTTCAATTTTCCAATTGCCGTCTGTCTGAGCATCGAAAACGATGCGGTCGTGTAGGCGCGAGCGGCGACCTTGCCAAAATTCGATGCGCGTGGGACGAATCCGAAACCCGCCCCAATGCGGCGGATACGGTATCATTTCGTCATTTTCGCCGTATTTCCCTAGCAGATCGTCCATTTTTTGTTCTAAAAATGCCCGATTCGGCACCACTTGACTTTGCGGCGAAGCCAGCGCGCCCAACTGACTTTTGCGCGGACGCGAGTGAAAATAGGTTTCCGAAACCGCTTGTTCGACCCGTTCCACGATGCCTTCGATGCGGACTTGTCGCTCCAATTCATGCCATAAAAAACACATGGCAACGTTCGGATTTTCGATAATTTCCTGCCCTTTTTGGCTTTCGTAGTTGGTGTAAAACACAAATCCACGTTCGTCAAAACCTTTCAACAAGACGATTCTTGCCGACGGTTTTCCTGTTTTGCCGACCGTTGCGAGGGTAAAAGCGTTGGGTTCGGGGCAATTTGAGGCGATGGCGGCGGTCAACCAGTTTTCAAATTGTGTAAACGGATTGTCCGACACGTCGGAAATATCCAACGCGGCAGCGCGATAATCTTGCCGCAACGCATGAATTTTTTCGCCCAAATTATTTTCCATCAATTGTAAATTTTTTATTATCTGTATTCTTTTTTTAAAATTTGAGGGCAAAGTTAGTATTTTTTGCAATGAAAATGCCCCCCCCCAGTATGCAGCTGAAAAAAGAGTAAAACAAACGCAACGAAACGAGGTTTTTTGCGTAAAGGTTACAAAAAACGAACTGATTTTTGCGTTTTAGCATTCCCTATTTTACCGTAATTTTTATAAAATTTTATAAAAAAAAACAATGAAAAATTTGATTAGACAGCCCCGCCTTTGGGGGGCATTGGGTTTAATATTGGTGGGCATGACTGCCTGCAATAGCCTCAAATTGACCGATGCCGCGCAAATTGTGCCACGTTCTTCGGCAAGTATTCGGGTCATCAACATCAATCGTATTGGTGATAAGTTGAATATGCCCGTCATCAAAGAGTTGTCCATGATGCGCGAATTGCGGACGATGGCAAGTAAAAAAAATGAGGACAGCGAATTGATGGCTTATCTCACCAGTCCGAGTAAAACGGGCATCAATTTCGATAGCCCCCTGTACTTCACGAAAGACGAAGACGGGCGCACCAACATCTATTTTTTACTCAAAAACCCAGCAGATTTCACCAATATGGTGAAAAAAATGGCGCAAAGTGGACAAAAAAAGAAGAAAAAAGTAGGCGAAAAATCGGTTGGTAGTTTCAGCCAACGTAGCGGCGTGAAGATGTATAAAAGCGATGCGTTTCAGGCAGGTATGAAGGGCAATGTTGTCATTCTCAGCATGACCGAATCGCCAACAGACAAACTCGGCGCGATTGGAAAAAAAATGGGCAACAGCAAAGTTGGATTGACCGAAACGCCGCCACCACCCGTTGATATGGTTGCGTTGTTTGCGATGAAACCCGAGCAATCCATACTTCAAGATGTGACCTACAAAACGATGATGATGGAAAAACACGACATGTATTCGTGGTCAAATTTGGGTGGAAGCATGGCAGCGGCGGCTAAAAAAGTGCCAATGATAGGCATGATGTTCGACGAAGATGCCATGAAAAATAGCCATGTTGTGGGTTATACCGATTTTTTGAACGGAAAAATGGTCAGTCATGCAGATTATAATTTAGATGAATCTTTGGCTTCAAAAATTCGTCCTTATTTCAAATCAGCGTTGAAAGCTGATTTTGGTCGGTTCGTCAATTTGCCAAATCAAGTGGGGTCGTTCACGATTGCGTTGGAAATGAATGCCATTCAAGAAAAATTAGAAAATTCGGGAATGCTCAATTTCCTTCCGATTATGCCTTCTGACACGGGCGTTTCGGCAGAAAAAATGCCCGAAACAAAAGATTTGATGCGTTTGTTTGATGGCGATATGGCAGTTTCGGTCGTTATGCAGGAAGGCAAAATGGTTCCTATCGTTGCCGTTCAGTTGAAAGACAAAACAAAATTGTTAGAATTGTTGGCACAAAAAAATATTCAAAAAAATATGCGCCTCTCGCGCATGGACGATGCGAAAAAAGCAGTTTACGCCATCGCGCCAAAACCCGAAGAGTTGATTACCTACACGCCACCGCCGATGGACAACGGCGACAATACAGAGGCAATGGTAGCACCGCCGCCGCCGATGGAGGACATGTTGGTAGATACTACTGTCGTAGTGGAAGAAATTCCGATGGACGAACAAGTACTCGAACCAGACCCAGACGTGGAAATAATCGGAGGTGAAACAACAGAAGATGTGCCGCCACCGCCGCCGCCGATGGAGGGAGAAGACGACGCTACGATGGCAACACCCGACTACGGCATGACCGAAGCACCCACAAAAAAGAAATCGAAATTCCCATTCAAGTTCAATCGCGTGATTGTGGACGGAGACATGTTGGTGTTGACGGATTCGTCATTGGTGGAGTTGCTTTTTGAAGCCCCAAAATTTGTAGGCATGGAAAACAACAAAGCCATATTGACCAGTCAAGTGGGTTTGACGTTTAGCCTTGAAAATTTGATGGCTTCCATTCCGCAAGCACAAGCCATGAAAGGTTTTATGAAAGAATTGCCGATTCAAGATATGCAATTTACTTTTAAAGGAAAATCTATGAATATGGTGATGGCTGCGCCGAAGAAAAACGAAAATTTCATTATGTCCGTTTTGAAATCGGTGGACCAGTTGGCGAGTTTTTTCCTTTCTATGAAAAATGCCATGCCGCCGCCGTCTGAACCTATAAAAGATTAAGCGTTTTTTTGGATAAAAATAAACAACCGCTTGGTTCTCACGTCGAGAATCAAGCGGTTGTTTATTGGATAACGCCATTAGAAATGAAGCGACAAGCCCATGCCGTTGTTGGATAACAAGAGTTTTACTTTGTCGTTGTGTCCTGATTGAATGAAATAATTTGCCAAATCAAACACAAATAAAAACGCGCCATTCACCGCGACCGCTTGACCAAAACCCTTCATTTGCAAGGGGTCTTTGGTCGTTGTTTTGCTTTTTTCTATCAGCCACGCGCCTGCTGCCATGTAACCGACATCAAGACCTGCGTTGAAAAGGAAAACTTTCTGGACGCTATAATGTTCCGAAATTGTGCCGTAAAGGTCAAAACTTGCTGCGTTGCTTTTCATGGCGGCGTAATATCCAAATCCTGCGATGGTAAGATTGACTGCGTTCCAACCAATATTCATTTGGTGATAGCCTCGCGTAACACCTTTGGCGTTGCCCATCAAGGCACCGCTCAACACCATGTTGCCTGCCGCCCAACCGCCCAGCAACAACATGTCGGTTTTAGCGTCTTTGATTCTACGCGCATTGAAGGCTTGCAAATCTGCTTGTTGCGCGAAAATAACAAGCGCATTGAAAACGAAAAAAATCGTCAAATAACTTTTTATGAATTTCATATTCTCTCTTTTTTGTTGATAAACATGTGGAAAGAGAAAATAGTTTAAAGAAATGTGGAAATATGCCCCCCCCCAGTATATTTGCCCACTTTTTCCATTTTTCGGGCTTCTCCATTCCTTTTGGGGGACTTATACTGGGGGGTAGGTTTTTCAGATTTTTTTATGAACATTTCTTGATTTTTTTCGTTTATAAATGAACTCATTTTGTTATTTTAAATAATATTGAACCTACATTAATGGCAACATTCGACGCGACAAATACCCCTATTCAACGGTTCTTTAAACTTATCAAGGGCAATAGAAAAGAAATTTCTTATATTTATTTATACGCCATATTTGCAGGTTTTACCAATTTGACGCTGCCATTGGGCGTACAAGCGATACTCAATTTCATTCAAGGCGGCGCAGTTTCTGCTTCCTTGTGGATATTGATTTTAGCCGTCACGGTAGGAACTTGTTTTGCTGGCTTGTTGGCTATCATGCAGATGACGGTCAGCGAAACCCTCCAACGCCGCATTTTTACCCGCGTTTCGTTTGACTTCGCCGAGCGTTTGCCCCATCTTTACACCGAAGGCATTCGCAACAAACACGTGCCTGAACTCCTCAATCGCTTTTTTGACACCTTGACTTTGCAAAAAGGATTGCCCAAAATATTGATTGATTTGACCACCGCCGTCATGCAAATCGTATTTGGATTGATACTTTTGGCATTCTATCACCCGTTGTTTATCTTTTTTGGTTTCGTCTTATTGTTGTTTCTTTTCATTATTTTCAGATTCACGAGTCCACTTGGATTGACGACAAGCATTAAAGAATCTAAGTATAAATACGAAGTTGCCTATTGGTTAGAGGAAGTGGGACGCACATTGCATACCTTCAAATTGGCAGGAAAAAGCGAACTTCCATTGCGTAAAATTGACACATTGGTGAGCAATTATCTTGATGCCAAACAAGCGCATTTCCGTATTTTATTGATTCAATACGCCAGTATCGTGTCTTTCAAAACGCTGATTACTTTGATTTTGCTGTCGTTGGGCAGTTGGTTGGTCATTACGAATCAAATCAATTTGGGACAATTTATTGCCGCCGAACTCATCGTGTTGTTGATTATCAATTCGGCAGAAAAATTAATCGCCACGATGGAAATTGTTTACGATGTGTTAGCCGCACTCGATAAATTGGGCAGCGTTGCCGACTTGCAGTTAGATAAATTACACGGCGTTGATTTTCAAGAAGTCAGCACAGGTAAGGGCATCAGTTTGAGCCTTGAAAACGTAAGTTATGATTTCCACAACAAACAAAAACGCGCCGTAGATGGGTTGAGTGTAGAGATAGCTTCGGGCGAGCGCGTGTGCATCGTGGGCTACAACGGGTCGGGGAAAACGACGTTAATACAAATCATTTCCTGCTTTTTAGACGAATTTGAAGGCTCGATACGTTACAACGGCATTCCGCGTAGCAACCTCAATCAACAATCGTTACGCGCTTTTATTGGTGATTTTTCTTCGCAAGAAGACATTTTCAAAGGCACTTTACTTGAAAACATTACACTTGGAAACGATGACATCGCTTATCAAGACCTCGTCAAAGTCACCGAAGCAGTTGGCTTGATGCCCTTCATTTCCCTCTTGCCCGAAGGATTTGATACGATGTTGCTCCCCAGTGGCAAGACATTGCCGCGTCATATTGTGGTTAAAATCATTTTGGCGCGTAGCATCGTTTCTAAACCGCAATTGTTGGCGATTGAAGAATTGATGGCAAATCTGGACACCGCAGACCGCATCAGAATTGCAGACCTATTGACCGACCAAGCCCAACCTTGGACCTTGATTGTTGTCACCGATGACCCTTATTTGGCAGCGCGTTGCGACCGTGTCCTCATCATGAAAGAAGGCAAAATTATTGAGCAAGGCACGTTCCAAGAAATTCAAAAAAGTATTCATTACTCGAAAATTTTTAAAAATGCTATTCATCTCTGACAATAAAGTCAACATAGACACCACCAAGTATAAAGCATTTGAAAAAATTAGTCTCTCAAATGCGGCACTTGTTTTCAACCGTTTTTTGATGGTTGTGTTTGTTATACTCGTCGTGATGCTCTTTCTTCCTTGGACGCAAAACATTCGTGCGGCGGGGCAGGTCACCACCCTCACGCCCGACCAAAGACCACAAACCATACACGCCACCATCGGAGGACGCATCGAAAAATGGTATGTACGCGAAGGACAGCGCGTGAACAAAGGAGACACCATCGTGTTTCTCTCGGAAACAAAAACCGAATATTTTGACCCCGAATTATTGACCCGAACCCAAGCGCAACTCCAAGCAAAATCAGGCGCAGTCAATAGTTACGAAGCCAAAATATTGGCGATGGAAGAACAAATCACCCAGTTCAAAGGAGAATTAAAATATAAAAAAGAACAATTAAACAATAAAATTGGTCAAACCAAACTCAAAGCAGAAGCAGAAAAATTGGACATTCAAGCTGCCAAAATCGCACTTGACAATGAACAATTACAGCTCGAACGAACCGAGCAATTGTTTAAAAAAGGATTAAAGTCGTTGACAGAAGTGGAAAACAAACGCGCAAAGTTTCAAGAGTTGCGCGCCAAATGGCAAAGTTCGGACAATAAATATCAACAATCGCTGCAAGAAATTGACAACTTAAAGTCGCAACTCAACGGTGCGGATAGTGAATATGCAGGAAAAATTGCAAAAGCGCAATCCGACAAACAAAGCACCTTGAGCGATAAGTTTGGCGCAGAGGGCGAGGTCAATAAACTCAAAAATCAATACAGCAATTATGCAATGCGGGCAAGTTTTTATTACATTACGGCTCCGCAAGATTGCTATATTACAAAGGCAACGACCGCAGGCATTGGCGAAACGGTGAAAGAAGGACAACCCATTGTCAGCATCGTTTCCGTAAAAATGGATTTGGCGGTGGAGATGTACGTAAAACCCATAGATTTGCCGTTGGTGAAATTGGGCGCACCCGTTCGATTCATTTTTGATGGTTATCCCGCTTTTGTGTTTTCGGGTTGGCCCAACGCCGCTATTGGAACTTACGATGGCATTGTTTATGCCATTGACAACGTAACGAATGAAAAGGGGAAATATAGAATCATCGTTGCGCCAGACCAAACAAAACCCACTTGGCCCAATGCCATCAGACCGGGTTCTGGGGCAAACGGCATTGCATTGTTAAACAACGTGCCGATATGGTACGAGTTGTGGCGGCAACTCAATGGCTTCCCGCCTGATTTCTATACCGATTTGCCGTCGAAAAAGGCGGAAAATACTGGGGGGGGGGGCAAATAAGCCCTTTTGTAAATATTTTTATGGTTGACGTTACTTATTAAATACTTTTTGATATATGTTACGACTTGTTGTGTTTTTATGCTTGCTCTTTGCGTTGAATCCAAAAGGCATTGCGCAAGCAAATCCAGAAGCTGCGCAAAATGTTTTGTCTTTAACTGATTTTTTAGAACTTGTTAAGAAAAATTACCCCCTTTCCAAACAAGCTGCCCTTTTAAATCAAGTAGCACAAGCAGAATTGCGCGTCGCCAAAGGCGGTTTCGACCCTAAACTCTTCGGCAATTATGAACAAAAATATTTTGATTCAAAAAATTATTTTTCTTTTGGCGAATTTGGCGTAAAATTGCCCACTTGGTATGGCATCGAACTAAAAAGCAGTTACAACACCGCATTAGGTAGCTTCGTTGACCCCGAAAACAAGTTGCCAAAACAAGGTCAAGCCATCATTGGGTTGTCTGTTCCCGTCTTGCAAAGCCTTCGGATAGACGACCGCCGCGCCAACCTTTTCAAAGCCCAAGAAGGTAAAGGACTTTATCAAGCCGAAATCGCCAATCTCACCAACGACATCGCCTTCGACGCGACGCAACAATATTGGAAATGGGCATACGCCTATCAACAAACCCAAATTTTTGAACAAGCCCTGCAAGTCGCGCAAGCACGTTTCAACGCCATCAAAACGTCTTTTGAGTTGGGCGACCGCATGGCAATGGACACGCTCGAATCTTTCACCCAAGTGCAAGACCGCACGTTGGAGTACAACAACGTACAATTAGAATATCAAATCGCCCAACTAAAAATAGCCAATTACCTCGCAAGCAGCCCCCAAACAAAAAGCCTCCAACCTCAATCCTCCATAGAGCCTCCCCCCTTCGGGAGGATTGAGGGGGGACAGGCTGCGACTGTGGACTTGCACCCACTCCTTCGCGGCTATGCCTTTAAACTCAATCAGTTAAACATTGATAGCAAACTCAAAGCAGACAAATTAAAACCTAAACTCAATTTGAATTACAATTTCCTCAGCAATGGCAGCAATTTCAACAATTTGCTGACCAACAACTACAAATGGGGCATCACGTTCAGCAGTTCTGCCCTGTTTCGCAGCGAGCGCGGAGATTTGGCGTTGGCAAAACTAAAAATCGAAGCCCTCCAACTCGCCCGAGACCAAAAGGCAATTGAATTGAAAAACAAACAAACCCAAGCAACCAACGAATTAGAAAATTTGCAACAACAAATTCGTTTATATCAAAATACGGTGCGCAACTATCAACAATTGTTGCAATTAGAAAACGAACGGTTTTCGCTGGGCGAAAGCTCTTTTTTCCTCATCAACAGTCGCGAAAACAAATACATCGAGGCACAACTGAAATTGGCAAAACTTTATGCCGAATTTCAAATTGCCCAAAGTGCCGTCAAATGGTCAAGGGGTTTGTTGGGCTTTTAAAAATGCCCCCCCCCAGTATAAAACGGAAAATCCCGCCTCCAACAATCGTTTGAGGCGGGATTTTTCTTATTTTGCCCTTAATCGAATGACGGGACAAACGATTTCTTCAAGCGAAATGCCCCCGTGTTGAAAGGTATTTTTATAATAATTATTAAAATAATTATAATTATTTGGATACAGAAAAAAAGCGTCACCCTTTGCAAAAATGAAGGTAGAACTCACGTTTGGTCTTGGCAACCCGACGTGTTTGGGTTCCTTGATTTCGAGGACAGCGCGTTTGTCGTATTGCAAATTTTTACCGACTTTGTAGCGTAAATTTGTCGTTGTTTCTCTGTCACCGACCACTTTTGAAGGCGTTTTGACGCGAATGGTTCCATGGTCTGTGGTCAAAATGAGGCGCACGTTTCCGCGTTCGGCGATTCGTTGCAACGCCGTCCACAAGGGCGAGTTCGTAAACCACGAGCGCGTGAGCGAACGATATGCCGTCTCGTCGCCCGCGAGTTCTTTCAACACTTCCATTTCCGTTCGGGCATGCGACATCATGTCAATAAAATTATATACGATGACGGTGAGGTCATTTTTCAAATAATTGAGTGCGTTGTCGGCAAGTTGTTTGCCGTGTGCGGTGTTGGTGACTTTTACGTAGTCATGTTTGATTTCCTTTCGGGTATTTTTCTTAATCTGTTCGGTCAAGAAAAAGGCTTCGTGTAAGTTTTTTCCACCTTCATCGGCATCGTTGAGCCATTTATCGGGGAATCGTTGTTGAATTTCGGCGGGAGTCATGCCTGCAAAAATTGCATTTCGGCTATATTGCGTAGCGGAAGGCAATATGGAATAGAAATAATCCTCTTCTTCGACGCGAAAAAGGGTGGTCAATTGCGGTTCGATGACTTTCCACTGGTCGAGGCGCAAATTATCGAGCAACAACATCACCGTCGGCACGCCGTCGCCGATGTGTGGAAAAACTTTGTTGCGCATGAGATTGTGCGACATCGTGGGCGCGAGATGGAGATTTGGTCCGAACCAATCCACGTAATTTTTTCCAACAAATTTAGAAAATTCGGTGTTGGCTTCGGCTTTTTGTTGTTCGAGAATTTCGCCCATGTCGTTGCCGCCCGAAGCGTCCATGCGGAGTTCCCATGCAATTATTTTTTTATAAAGTTCTGCCCACTCGATGGCATTGAGATTGGAATTGATTTCGTTGAAAAGCTCTCGAAAAGATTGGCGATAGTCGGAAGAAATGCGCTCGCTGACGAGTCTGCGATTGTCAATTGTCTTTTTGAGGGAAAGCAAAATTTGATTTGGATTGACGGGTTTGATGAGATAATCCGCAATTTCGCCGCCGATGGCTTCTTCCATGACGTTTTCCGCTTCATTTTTCGTAATCATGACAATTGGCAAGGCGGGTTGCAACTTTTTCAAGGCGGTGAGGGTTTCGAGTCCCGTGAGTCCGGGCATGCTTTCGTCGAGAAAAACGACATCGAAGTCGAGGTGCGTTTTGTACTCTTCGAGCGCATCGTGTCCGTTGTTGACGGTGACGACTTCGTATCCCTTTTGCGTGAGGAACATAATTTGTGGTTTGAGCAAGTCAATTTCATCGTCCGCCCACAGGATTTTGATTTTCTCCATGTTATGATTTCATTTTATTTTTTATATCTTTATTAACGCCCGCAAGCCTCAAAAAATTGTTGGATACTGGGGGGTAGCCTTTTTTTAGTTTTTTGAGGCTGATGTGAATTATTTCGCATCGGGGAAATAACTTTTAAACGTTATTTTTATCAAAAGTTTTAAAAAAAGTGGAAAAAAATTTGGCAGTTTGTGGAATTAATTTGAAATTTGCATTCATTATTTCATAGGGGAATTGATATGATTTTACGTATTACTTTTTTTACAAATAATTTTTTAAAAAAAAATTACAGAAAAAAGTAACTCCAATAAAAAAAGTTACATTATCTTTGTGACGAAGAATTACTATTTACTAGAATATTACAATGCCGATAGACGTATAGTTTATAATAACCAAAACCAACTTTATCAAGAAGATAATTTTAACAACCAACTATTTTTATATATTTTTAGGTTATAAAAAAGTTAATCTTTTTTACAGACACGCAATCTTTCAGAAATTCATAGGACTTGTATTTTATTTCTCATAATTAAGAATTGTGCGAACTCAATAATTTTGCGGTGCGTGCCTTAATCTAATC
Source organism: Bacteroidota bacterium (assembly GCA_046051005.1). GTDB lineage: Bacteria > Bacteroidota > Bacteroidia > Chitinophagales > Saprospiraceae > JAAFJT01. Next base: position 18,829 of record JBJOPA010000316.1, on the reverse strand, counting down.
AAAAAACCACTTTGTATCAAAGTAAAGTAAAAATATTTAACGACCCAGTGTACGGTTTCGTGCGTGTTCCGCGTGGTTTGTTGTTAGATTTGATAGAACATCGTTACTTTCAACGGCTTCGGCGGATTGGTCAGAATAGTTTGGTGCATTACATTTATCCGGGTGCTTTGCATACACGTTTTCATCATGCGTTGGGTGCATTTCATCTGATGACACAGGCGATTGCGGTGTTGCGCTCCAAAGGCGTAGCAATTACGGCGGAAGAGGAAGAAGGCGCGCAAGCAGCGATTTTGTTGCACGATATTGGTCACGGTCCGTTTTCGCACACGTTGGAACATACGATTATAGCGGCGCACCACGAGGATTTGTCGGATTGGTTGATGCGGGCATTGAACGAAGAATTTGACGGAAAGCTGGATTTGGCGATTCGTATTTTTGAAAATCGGTATCCGAAACATTTTTTGCATCAGCTCATTTCGGGTCAATTGGATTTGGATAGAATGGATTACATCTCGCGTGATGCGTATTTCACAGGCGTTGCGGAAGGCGTAATTGGACACGATAGGCTGATTTCCATGTTGGCAGTTGCCGACGGCGAATTGGTGGTAGAAGAAAAAGCGATTTATTCGCTCGAACGTTTTTTGACAGCGCGACGGTTGATGTATTGGCAAGTTTATTTGCACAAAACGGCAATTGCGGCAGAACAAATGCTGATTCGGGCTTTTGAACGCGCCAAAATGCTGCAACAACGGTCAGATACTGGGGGGGGGGCATTTTCAGAAAAAATAGAAGCCTTTGGTCCGTTAAATTATTTTTTGCATCATACGTTTGCCTTGAAAGACAATGCTGCAAATTCGGAAACGGCTCCGTCGGATTGGACAGAAAAGCAGCGAATTTGGGAAACAAACAAAACCGACATCAAGGCGATGTTGCAATATTTTGCCAAATTAGACGATGTTGATGTTTGGGCATCGTTGAAAATGTGGAGCGATTCGAGCGATTTTGTGCTTTCTTATTTGTCAAAAAATTTGTTAGAACGAAATTTGTTTCGGGTAGAATTAGAAAAAAAACCGATTGCGGTGTCGCGATTGCGCGAGATAGAAAAACGGACGTTGTCTTATTTCCAATCGTTGGACAAAAGCGTAAAAAAATCCGATTTGCCGTTTTTAATTGTACGCGGGGCTGAAAAAAATTTGGTGTATAATTTAAAAAAAGAAGAAATAAATTTGCTGTTTAAGAACGGAAAAGTAGGCAAAATGTCGGAAAGTGTTGATATTTCGCTTCATTCTGAAAATATTTGCAAGTATTTCATCGGATATTCAAAAAGAATATTTTAACTTTGTGCCGCAAAATGTTACGAAGTTGTAAAAATGTTTTTATCTTTGCGTCACGTTTTGTTAACATCTTCTTTTTTTCTTATAGTTGTTTTACAGATATAAGAATCGAATCGTACAATTTTTAGTATTTATTTACATTACAGGTTGCAATTTTTTATTTATTCCAATATATAAAAAATCATTTTTAGAAAAATCATTTAAAAATTTTTTTGAATTAAGTTAACTAAAAGTTTTCTATCAAAATCAAACCAAACTCAGAGTTATGAGAGGATTTAACCTTTTTGTGACTGTTGCCTTGACAATGGGTGCCTTGACAGCAGCAGCTCAAACACCAGGCGATGCGCCAGCAAATGCATCTCCCGGTAAGTGTTACGCGAAGTGTATGATTCCAGATCAGTATGAAACCATCACTGAGCGCGTAGAAGTAAAAGGTCCTTCAGTTCGTTCTGAAGCGACAGCAGCTCAATATGCTACTAAAACAGAAAATGTTTTGGTAAAAGCAGAGAGCAAACGTGTTATCACAACACCACCTGTGTTTGAAACCGTAACTGAACAAGTTATGATCAAACCAGAAGGAAAACGCATCACACCAATCGCAGCTACTTACGAAACTGTAAGCGAGCGCGTAATGGTAAAAGGTGAGTCAAAGCGTATTATGCCTGTACCAGCTACTTACGAAACTGTAAGCGAGCAAGTAATGGTAAAACCTGAAACACGCCGTATCGTTGCTGTTCCTGCTACTTATGGTACAGAAACAGAACGCATCATGGTAAAAGCAGAATCACGTCGTTTGATTGAAGTTCCTGCTCAATACGAGACCACAACTGAAACTTACGAAGCAGAACCTGCTTCTAAAACAGTTACAACAATGGCTCCTCGTTTTGAAACAGTATCTGAAACTATCGTAGTTCAGCCTGCTTCTACTAAATGGGTGAAAAAATCAGCTTCACAAAACTGTTTGTCTGCTAACCCAGACGACTGTTTGGTTTGGTGTTTGGTTGAAGTTCCAGAAGAGAAAAAAACCATCACTAAACAAGTGAACAAAGGTTGTGACAATTCAGGTGTAGCAAACAGCGGTTGTGTTAAAGAAACACCAATCCCTGCTAAAATGGCTACTCGTACAGTTACTCGCGTTAAAGTACCAGCTGGTACACGTGAAGAAGCTGTTCCTGCAGAGTACAAAACCGTCACTAAACAGGTTGTTAAAACTCCTGAATCAACACGTGAAGAAGTAACACCTGCTGAATACAGAACTGTTACTAAGCAAGTTGTGAAAGTGCCTGCTAGTACTCGTGAGGAAGTAATTCCTGCTGAATACTCAACAATCACTAAACAGGTCCTCAAAACACCTGCAAGCACACGTGAAGAAGTAGTTCCTGCTCAGTACGCTACTGTTACGAAGCAAGTGGTAAAAACTCCAGCGCAATACCGCGAAGAGACTATCCCTGCTCAGTACAGTTCAGTTTCTAAAAAAGAAATTACTACTCCTGCTGGTTCACGTGAGGTAGCTGTTCCTGCGGAATATGCAACCATCACAAAGCGCGTTTTGAAAAAAGCGGGTGGTATGGCTGAATGGCGTGAAGTAGTTTGTGACGGTACATTGCGTACTGAAACAGGCAACATTCGCAAACTTCAAGAAAAACTCAAAAAATTGGGTTACGATCCAGGTCCTATCGACAACGTTATGGGTACACAAACTAAAGAGGCTTTGGTAAAATACCAAAAAGACAAAGGTTTGCCAGTCGGTAACTTGAACATCGAAACTGTGAAATCACTCGGTTTGGATTTCTAATCTAACCAAACGTTTCACGTTTCTGAAATAACAAAAAACCCTTGCGTTGCACCCAACGCGAGGGTTTTTTGTTTCTATTACTAGAAAAATGCTCAAAAAAGACTACCCCCCAGTACCGCAGCCTTTTGAGAAGAAAAACCAAATTCAGACATTAAATATTTACAAACACGTGGGTTTAATAATTGATGTCCTTCTGATGAAATTAATTTTAAATCTATATTTTTGTATGATTTGACGTAACACTCAATCTTTTGACGCGGCAACACAACGTCATTATCTCCCATAAACAACCAAATCGGAAACAAACGCAAACGAACCGACAAATCCTTTAACAAAAAATCGTCCGTCGCCAACCAATACGTAAACAAACGAGAACGCCGCTCCGAATTGGCAAAGTGAAACTTCGTAAAACCATAAACAAAACGCGGCAATAAACCTCGTTTGTGTAAACTATCCGTCAAACGCAACAAACCTTCGGGGCGATGCAACCGCGCAATCAACCACCTGCGAACAAAATTTGGCGTATAATCCACCAACAACATCCATTTTGCCGCAATGCCTTCGGGCGCAAACAACCAGATATCTTTCAAACGGTCGCCAAAAGATTGGTTCAAACACAACGCCAAACGCGCCCCGTAACTGAAACCAAGCATCGAAAAGCTACCCCCCAGTATCGCCGCCGATTTTTCGCAAAGAATGGCACTTTTCAAGCAATTTTCCACCAAATCTACCAAATCTTGCCGACTGAAAATGCCACCGTTCCAAATCGTCTCGCCATGAAAAGGCAACTCTGGCGACAATACACACCAGTTCATCGCCTCGAAAAAAGGTTCGAGATGCCGAAACTGTTGCGCCGAATCCGAATAGCCATGAAAAGCCACCACAACATGCGCTGCCACATCTGGTCGTTGACCAAACTGATAACAATTGATTTGGGAAATCGCCCCACTCGACGCATGGGAAAGATGAAAAATAAAACTATTCAAGATTCGATTCGTAAAAAAGGTAATAAAAATTGGGCTGAATTAAACTTTTTTAAAAAAAGTTAGTTTATAAATCAAACTAAGTATGATTAGTTCTGAAAAAACCCTTAATTTTGCACGGCATATCAAAACAAAACAACTCAATTTCAAAAGAGTTGAAAAGATAATTAGATTTTGACATGCAAAATTATTAAATTATTTAAATATAAATTCAATAAATACCATAAAAAGGTTATTTATTTTAAAAAAAATAATTGTCAAAATGTCAACTAACACCGAACCGTTGCAACGCGCAACCCAAAATTTGAAACGAAACGGTTTTTTAAATCTCGAAGTTGACCCTACGCTCGACCTCGTTGCCGAAATCAATCGCCTCAAAAAAGAAAAAAATGCTGTCATTTTGGCACATTATTATCAAGATTCCGAGATTCAAGACATTGCCGACTACATCGGCGATTCCCTACAATTGAGCCAACAAGCCGCCAAAACTGATGCCGACATCATCGTTTTTGCAGGCGTTCACTTCATGGCAGAGACCGCAAAAATGTTGTCACCGACCAAAAAAGTTTTGTTGCCCGACCTCAAAGCGGGTTGCTCATTGGCGGACAGTTGCCCGCCGCATTTGTTCAAAAAATTTAAAGAAAAATATCCCGACCACACCGTCGTCAGCTACATCAATTGCACCGCAGAACTCAAAACGTTGACCGATATTTGCTGCACCTCGTCAAATGCTGTTCACATCATCGAGTCCATTCCGAAAGATAAACCCATTATTTTTGCGCCCGATAAAAATTTGGGAGCCTATTTGGTCAAACAAACAGGTCGCGATATGGTGATTTGGAACGGTGCGTGCATGGTTCACGAAATTTTTTCGGCTGAAAAAATCACAAAATTGATGATTCGACACCCCGATGCCCTCATGATTGCACACCCAGAATGCGAAGCGCACTTGCTCGAAAAGGCGCATTACGTCGGTTCCACCGCAGGTTTGCTCAAATTTACGCAGCAAAATCCTGCAAAAGAATTCATCGTGGCAACAGAAGTCGGCATTATCCACCAAATGCAAAAGGCTTCGCCTGAAAAAACATTTATTCCCGCGCCGCCCAACAACACGTGCGCCTGCAACGAATGCCCGCACATGAAACGAAATACATTAGAAAAATTATATTTGTGTATGCAGCACGAATTGCCCGAAATTACGTTGCCCAATTGGGTGATAGAACAAGGTCGCGCCTCCATTGACCGAATGTTGGAAATTTCTGCTCGAGCAGGTTTGGGATAAAAAAAACTTTTTTCATCAAAAATTAGCCTAAACATGCCCCCCCCCAGTATATTTAGGCTAATTTTACTTGTTTCTATAAAATTTTGGCTGATTTAGATATTGCATTGTTCCAAAAATTTTATCCTGCCAAACTCTTGCTTTTTGGCGAACACACGGTCTTGTTGGGCAGTGACGCGCTTGCCGTGCCTGTCCAAAAGCTCGGCGGACGTTGGCAACCCAATCCAAATCCGCCAAATCCCTTGCCTGAACACCTCAATCTGTCCACTTTTTTCAATTATCTTTCAAAAATGCCAATTTTTCAGTCAGATACTGGGGGGGGGCTTTTTTTGAACGATATTAATCAATTATTTTTTGATTCTAATATTCCACGCGGCTATGGCGCGGGAAGTTCGGGCGCATTGACGGCGGCGGCATTGGATTTGTTTGCCCACGCGGGCGCGAAAATTCCCACCGATTTGGCGGATTTGAAACGATTGTTGGGCGAAATGGAAAGTTTTTTTCACGGTGCATCGTCAGGGCTTGACCCGTTGGTTTCGTATTTAAATAAAACTATTTTGATTCGACCGACGAAAATGGAAACGTTAGAAACCAATTCTTTTTTTTCAAAAAATATATTCTTATTAGACACCAATCGTCCGAGAAAAGCGGAAACGATGATTACTTTTTTCAAGGAAAATGTCGTAAAAAAACACCAATTGGAGGTCGAAAATCAGTTGTTGCCCAACGTAGCACGCGCCATTGCCGCCTTTTCTGACTGCAACGAAACCGAAATTTTTGAAGCTTTTCATCAAATTAGCGACACGCAATATCAAATTTGCAGAGACATGATTCCGCTTCCCTTTCAACATCTTTGGCGCGATGCCTTGTGCGAAGACGTGTTTAGACTCAAACTTTGTGGCGCAGGTGGCGGCGGTTTCATACTCGGTTTTGCAAAAAATCCTACGTTGGCGGCGCAACAATTGCAAAAAAAAGGTTTTAAAATGCTTTCCGTTTTTTAAAAAATAAAATATAAACGTTATGAATTTGACCGCTTTTTTACATGACATTTCACCTCGAACCAGATTTGGGATAGGCGTTTTGATACTGATGATTTCCAGCATTTGTTTCTCAACGAAAGCGATTTTAATAAAATTGATGTATCTACATCATGTGGATACGATTTCGGTCATCACATTGCGCATGTTTTTTTCGCTGCCTTTTTATGTGATTATTCTCTTTTTTTTGAATCGTCAAGAACGCAAAAACAACGCGCCGCCTGTCGCCAAAAGCGATATTCTGAAAATCGGTTTGCTTGGAATTTTGAGTTATTACGTGTCCAGTATGCTCGATTTTTGGGGTTTGAAATACATTTCGGCGGGCGTGGAGCGGCTCATTTTGTTTACCTATCCAACGATTGTCATTATTCTTTCCGCCATCTTTTTTAAGAAAAAAATAACCACCCCCCAGTATCTCGCCCTTTTGTTGACCTATTTTGGCGTAGCCATCACCTTTTTGGCGGAACGCGGGTTGGGCGAACAAAAAAACTTCGCCTTTGGTGCGATGTTGATTGCCTGTTGCGCCTTTACGTATGCTTTTTTTGTATTATTTACGAGTGAAGTGGCAAAACGAGTAGGTTCCCTGCAATTTACTTGTTATGCTATGATTGGGGCAACGATTCCGACCCTAATCCAATCAATTTGGTACAATGGCATGGATATTTTCAACTTTTCAAGCGAAATTTACGGTTTGACGGTTTGGTTGGTGTTGGTGGCGACGTTGATTCCTACGTTTTTTTTGGTGGAAGGGATTCGCGTGGTGGGCGCGGCAAATTCCTCCATTATTGGTTTTGTCGGACCCGTTTCTACGATTTTTTTAGCCAATATTTTCCTTTCCGAACGCATTACCGTTTGGCAATTGGTGGGAACGGCGTTGGTTTTGTTGGGCATTTCGCTCGTCACGCGCAAGGGCAAGGCATAAATATATAGTAAAAAACAAAAAAATCCAACCCGTCGAAACGAGTTGGATTTTTTTTATGGCATTTTTCAAAGCGTTGAAAATTATGCTCTGTAATGTGCAAAAGCGCGGTTCGCTTCTGCCATACGGTGCATTTCTTCTTTACGTTTGATTGATGCGCCTTCCCCTTTGCTTGCAGCAACGATTTCGTCGGCGAGTTTGATTGCCATGCCTTTGCCGCTACGTTTGCGAGCAAAACCAATCATCCATTTCATGCCAATCGAAATTTTGCGTTTTGCGCGGATTTCAGTAGGAATTTGGAAAGTAGCACCACCGATACGGCGGCTGCGAACTTCCACTTGTGGCATTGCGTTGTTCAATGCTTTTTTCCATACGGCGTGTTCGTTTTCGCCTGTACGGTCTTTCACTTTGTCCATCGCCTCATAAAAAATTGAAAAAGCAATTGTTTTTTTGCCTTCCCACATGAGGTTGTTGACGAATTGCGTGACCAATGGGTCGTTGTAACGTGGGTCTCCAATAATGACCCTAACCTTCGGTTTTCTTTTACGCATTTCTTTTTTTAAATTTAAAAAAGTTAGAAATCGTTGGGAAATTTTGATGAACCAACTCGGATACTGAGGGAGAATTTCCTTTGAACCCTCTAAAAAGTCGCCAAACTGCAACCTTCTCCGAATCAGAAAAGCTAAGAAGCTGTTGAAACACAAAAAACGAAAAAATAACGAATTATTTTTTGCCTTTCGTTGGAGCTGGTGCTGCGCCCGGTTTTGGACGTTTTGCACCATACTTTGAGCGCGACTTTTTACGGTCTTTTACGCCCGCCGTATCCAATGCACCACGAACGATAGTGTAACGTACACCCGGAAGGTCTTTTACACGACCACCGCGAACCAACACAATCGAGTGTTCTTGGAGGTTGTGACCTTCGCCCGGAATGTAGCAAATCACTTCGTTTTTCGTCGTCAAACGTACTTTCGCCACTTTACGGAGTGCCGAGTTCGGTTTTTTCGGCGTTGTTGTGTACACACGTGTACAAACGCCACGACGTTGTGGGCAAGAATTGAGGGCGCGCGTGTTGCTCGTCTCTTTAATCACTTCTCTGCCTTTACGTACTAACTGATTAATTGTAGGCATTTTAAAAATTTAATTTGAAAATATAATTAAAACTCAATGTTTTTAATACAAATTATAAGCAAATGGGAACAAAAAATACTTATCTCCTTTTTGCGGCTGCAAAAGTACGACTTTTTTTAATTCCAAGTATAAAGTTCTCCACATTTTTTAGAAAAATAATTACAAAACATACCCCCCCAGTATAAAACCCCCAAAAGCGATTTTTTTCTTACTTACATTAAATTAAAAAATATTTATCTTTACTGATATTTACTACAAAACTTATTTTTTTGTTCGTAATTTTGCAAAACAACGCCACCACCCAAAACTCCCCTCCTTTGGAGGGGTCGGGGGAGGCTTTTTTAAAATCATTAAATTCCTTAAAATGAAAAATCTAAAAATCTTTCTGTTTTTATTGCCTTTGTGCGCCGTCGCTTGGAGCGGCTGCAAAAAGGAAGAACCACAAATGACAATTGTTGATGGTGTGGTGCGTGAGTTTGGTACACAGAAGCCGCTTGCGGGTGTGCGTGCAAGAATCGTTGAAGTTGGCGCAGGAAATCCTTTGGGAGGAACTAATGTTGATATTTTGGGCGTGGATACCACTGATGCCGAAGGACGCTACCATTTTGAACTATCTTTAGATAAGTTGCCAGATGGGGTTTATCTGAATGTGCCGCAAGGCTATAGTCCTTACAATACAGAGCGCGGTGCCATCAAAAAAGGGCAGCAAAACAACCTCATTCACGACCTTGACCCTTATGCGTACGTTGATTTGCATATCAAAAATATAAATCCATTTGATAATACTGACTATATAGAAGGAAATTTAGGAGGAACACCAATTAGTGTCACAGGCAATATAGATTCAAGAGGAATAGTTAAAATTTTAAGTAATAGAATATGTCGAATTGACTATGTTGTAACTAAAAATAATATTCGCAAGGTTTATTCTGACTCATTGTACGTTTCTGCACGCGATACCGTAAAATACAGTCTTCATTATTGAAAATATAATTCATACAAATTTTTCAAACATTTAAAAAAAATATCTATACTTGTAAAACATTTTATCTTTCAACTAAAATTTTTAACTGTTATGTACAAAAAAATCTTTCTATTGAGCCTATTTGGGTTGGCAATTATCGCATCTTGCGAAAAAAATCAACCCGCGCCCACGCCCGTGCCAGCCACCGTAGAAGTCGAACTGCCAGACACCAACAACTACAATATGCCTGGCGCGTTGCCCTGTTTTACCTGCGCCAATGACACCATTTCTGAAATTTACAGAGATGTGCCTGCCATTGTGACAAAAGCAGTGCATGACCCAATTAGGGGCATTGACGCATCAACTGTTTTTAGCATCTCTACGGGTGATGTTATACGTGGTACTGGTGGTTATAAATTCGACCCCGATAGTATTCTCGTTCCTTGTAAAAAGCTGCCTTGGGGCTACGATTCGGTAGGTAAAAAAGTCAAAATTTCTGGTGAGTTGCGGTCTTGTGGTCGGCTGTTTACGCACGCATCACTCTGCTTTTTTGCTTACGGACGTACATTCGTTTTAACAAAAATTAAACCTTTTTAATTTTATGTTGAAAAAATATTGACCATCACGAGATAGAAAAATTGTTAATTGTTATAGAAAAGTTCATTTGAGCCTCGCGCAATCATGCGCGAGGCTTTTTTTTGGAAAAAATGCCGTTTATACTGGGGGGGGCATTTTTTATTTCAAATTTTCAAAAAAATCAAATTTTTCTGGATTTTCTTTTAAAAAAATATCCACTTTTCGACGACTTGCCAAAAAAGAAATATTTTTCCCCAACGAACCACTCCCGCGCAAGTGAACCGTCGAAAGCGCAAAACCTCGCGAAGCCGACAACTCAATTTTTTCAACATCGCTCCAAGAATATCGTACATTTTTCAGATACGTACTCACGAAAATATGCGTCGCATTGCAATCTACGCGGTGCATGCGCCAAAAAGTTTTCCAAAAAACAAACGCCGACGACAATAAAATCGTCAACAAACCAAACTTGACCGTCCAAGGCGACGACCCCGAAATGACCATGCCGTCCGAAAACCAAGCCACCAAAGTCAATGCGCCCCAAAAACTCGTCCAAAAAATGGGGACAAACAACCGATAAATCAAAGACGTAGAAGATGATATTTGTCGTGTCATATTCAATATTTTTATTTTATTTAAAATTTAAAACTAATTTTCTATCCTCTATTCAATTCGCGTTTTTGTTCGGCGAGACGGTTCAATTCGACCCGTTTGGCAACATGAATGCTGACTTCGTACAACCCATAAAGCGGAATGGAGACCAATAATTGAGTAAAAACGTCGGGCGAAGGCGTGATGATGCCCGCAATCAAGACCAAAATAGCTGCCATGTGGCGACGATAAGTTTTCAAAAATTGAGCAGTTACCAAGCCCAATTTTGCAAAAAAGTATATCAAAACAGGCAATTCAAAGACCAAACCAATGGGCAAAGTAAACATAATCATGTAACCGATATACGAATCCAGCGTTGTTTGCACCGTTGTGCCTTCAATCGTGTAGCCCGCCAAAAAAGAAATTGCCATCGGCGCAATCACAAAATAGCCAAACAAAACGCCCGTCAAAAACAAAGCCGACGTAACGCCCACAATGCCGCGTACCGTTTTTATCTCTTTTTCAAACAATCCTGGACGGATAAAACGCCACACTTCCCACAAAATATACGGCATGCCCACGATGATGCCCGCCATGAATGCCATTTTCATGTGCGTAAAAAATGCTTCGCCCAACGAAGTTGTAAACGTCGTGAAAGGCGGCGGCGTAATGCAAATGCCCGTAAGATTAATCTTTGTTCCGACCCAACAAAAAAAGCGATAGGTCACAAAATTGGGGTCGCGTGGGGCGTATAAAATGCCTTGAAAAAGAAAATCTTTTTGTGTAAAAAAAGCAATTGTCAACACCAATATTACGGCGACGGAGCGAATTAAATGCCCACGCAAGTCGTCTATATGGTCAAAAAAAGACATTTCTTTGACTTGTTTGATTTCGTAATTTTCGTCTAACTCAACTTGGTCTAATGGCATGACACAGTGGCTTATTTTTATTTTTTTAATGTAATTCTTTAAAAAATCGTGCAAAATTACGAAAAAAAAGGCTGAATCCGAGAAACTATGGTTGACTTTTTGTTAATTTTGAGTCAAAAGCGTATTAAAAAGTAGAAAAGTTGTAGTTTTGCAGACTTTCCTCGAAAACATTCATTTTTTGCAAGGTTTAAATAATCTTTTGCGCGCAAAAACGTTAAAAAGCATTGATTAAAAAATTATCTATTCCACCCTATTTTTCTATTTTATTTATTCTTTTATTGTTGTCATGTATTTATTAAAATTTAATCTTTCTACTCGCTGCAACATGCGGCTTCTTGGCGCGTTGGTGGTGCTTTTTTTTGCCCCCCCCAGTATAAACCGCCTTTTTGCACAAAAATTTGAGGCAGGTTTGTTCTTTGGCGGAGCCAATTATTTGGGCGATTTGGCAGACCAACAAATTGAAATCAGCCAAACCCGAATCGGCATTGGTGGCGTGATTCGTTACAATGTTTCGCCTTATTTTAGCGTCAAAGCCAATCTTTACAACGGAACCATTAAGGGCAACGATTTGTCGGCAAAAGACCCCAATTTGCGGGCGCGGGGCTATTCGTTTTCGGGTTCGTTGCAAGAAATTGCCGTCAACGCCGAATTTAATTTTTTAGGCAGAACGGGCTATAAACGCGATTTTTTCCACCGTTTTTTCAATCCGTACATCAGCGTGGGCATTGGTTTGGCAACTTGTTCCGCCAAACCTGTTGCGCCTGCGGGAACCGTTCCGTATCCATTTCCAGAAGAAAATGATGTGGACAATTTCCTCGCCATTCCAATCACAATTGGCGCAAAATTTCATTTGTCTGAATATGTTGCACTAAATTTAGAATTTGGGCAACGTTCCATTTTTTCAGATTATCTGGACGGCGTTTCCAAAAAAGGAAATCCAAACAAAGACGACTGGTATGTTTTTGGTGGCGTTGCACTCATTTTCACCATTCCAGACGGGGAATATTAAATCAAAAAAATATTCAAAAAAAAAGAACGATTCAATGAGGAATCGTTCTTTTTTTTTTATTTCACTTTGGTATAATCCACATTGTCAAATTCGGTGAACGCCGTAGGCGGCACAAATTTGTAAACACCCATCGGAGCCAAATGCCCTTTTTCGCCGCGATTGCCTGACAGCATGATGAGCGATGAAAACGAGCGATAATCTGCCCACAGGTTTCTAAATTGTGGCGTTTCGTCGCTATATTTTCCAAAATACGCCCATTCTGTCACCAATAAACTGCTTGGATTGACATACACCCAGTATTTATTGTCGGGTGTAACGCCTACGCCTTTGAACGTAAGTTGCAACACGTGGCTGTTTGCCCCAATCATATTTTCTTTTTCGCCCAAATATTTTAGCGTTACGCCCGAATCTTTGAGTTTGAAAGGCATGACGAGCCAATAACTGTCATTTATCCAAGTTTTGTAACCCGAATCCAAGTATTTTGCCAACGAATCGCGGTTGGTCATTTCCAAACCGTCTTGCCAAACGCGCCCCGTTTTGTCTTTCAGCGACATGATTATTTTGAGCGGACGGTTCAAAAAATCAATCCGAACGCGCTCATTTTTTTTGTCCCATAACAACGTGCGGCGACCAAAAAACGTCCAATGCAAATATTTCACCGCGTCCCATTGCCCACGTCCGCCCATCGCACGCATGACAGAGTCTGCAATCACGATGGCTTTTGCGTCGCTGCCCGCAAGGTCAAAACCTGCGGCAGGCGTGTTGGGAACTTCGCGATAACGCACTTTTTTGTTCGTATTGCAAGCCAAAACTGACAACACCATCAAAGCACTAAAAAAAAGTATCGAAAAAATATTTCTTTTCATTTTTTGAAATTTTATATCGTAAAAAAGTAAATTCTTTTTTCGCAAAAATACATCAAAAAATGAATTGAAAAATTATTTCACCACTTTTTTGAAATATTCGTAAGTCAACGCCAAACCACGTGCGCGGTCAAATTTTGGTTCCCAACCTAAAATTTCACGTGCTTTCGTGATATTTGGCTGCCGTTGTTTCGGGTCGTCAACAGGCAATGGACGATAGACCAAATGTGCTTCGGGATTTTTTACCAAACCCAACACTTCGTCTGCAAATTGCAACATCGTGATTTCTGACGGATTGCCAATGTTTACAGGCAAGTCATAATCCGACATCAACAAGCGATAAATGCCTTCTACCAAGTCGTCAACATAGCAAAACGAGCGCGTTTGCGTGCCGTCGCCAAAAATTGTCAACCCTTCGCCGCGAATGGCTTGCGAGAAAAACGCAGGCAAAACACGCCCATCGTTGACGCGCATGCGAGGACCATACGTATTGAAAATGCGGACAATCCGCGTTTCCACACCGTGATAGCGGTTATAAGCCATCGTGATTGCCTCTTGGAAACGTTTCGCTTCGTCATAAACACCACGCGGACCAATTGGATTTACGTTGCCCCAGTATTCCTCCACTTGCGGGTGAACCAACGGGTCACCATACACTTCGGAAGTCGAAGCAATGATGAAACGCGCACCTTTGGCTTTTGCCAAACCCAACAAATTGTGCGTGCCAAGCGAACCCACTTTGAGAGTTTGAATCGGCATTTGCAAATAATCTATCGGACTTGCAGGCGACGCAAAGTGCATAATGTAGTGCAAATCGCCAGGAATGTGGACAAATTTGGAAACGTCGTGATTATAAAATTCAAAATCAGCACGCGGAAACAAGTGTTCGATGTTTGCCAAATCGCCTGTGATGAGGTTGTCCATGCCTATAACGTGGAAACCTTCTGCCAAAAAACGGTCGCACAAATGCGAACCTAAAAAACCAGCCGCGCCAGTTATCAGTACTCTTTTCTTCATCGGAAAGGTAAAATATGACTAAATTTTATGATACTCAAAGTATGTTTTATTGGTTTTTAGTGGAGTCTTGCTTTTTACATATCCGAAAAAAGCACGCCAAGTTTTTGATTTAAGAAAAAAATATTTCAAAAATCGCCGCAAAGATACTTTTTTTTGATTCATTAAATCGTAATATCCTTTGTTTTTTTCTCTTTTTACCAATTTTGATGTATAAAACGCATCAAAAAAATTGATAAAAACATTTCTACTTTTTTTGATGTTTTGAATGAAAAAAAATGCCCCCCCCCAGTATAATCCCCCCTCAATCCCTCCGAAGGAAGGAAGAATGCTTTTTTTTTATTAAAATTTATAATTCCTGTAAAATCCTAAAATTGATGTTCAAAATACTACCCCCCAGTATAAAAGCGTTGTTGGTTTTTATTAAAAAAGTTTAACTTTGCCACTTCATATTAAATCTCTCTGTTGAAAACTTGAAAAATAAAGGAATGAAAATTCAAAATAACCTCATTTTATCGTTGCGCGCTGTCCTCATTTGTTTGGGCATTTTGTTGGGCTTGTTGGGTGCTGAATCTTGTCAAAAAGACTTTAATTTCACGACCGACCCTAGCGCAAAACTCGGTTTCACGACCGATACGTTGCGTTTCGACACCGTTTTCACGACCGTGGGCTCTGCAACGCGCTATTTTAAAGTAAAAAACGACAACAACAAACCACTCAAAATTAGTCGTATTTGGATAGACAACACCCTCCAATCCGCCACTTTCAACCTCAACGTGGACGGCATAAGCGGGCGCGACCTCCGCGACATTGAAGTAGATGCAAACGATAGCATCTACGTATTTGTCGAAGTCACCATTGACCCCAACAACGTCAACAACGCCTTTGTCATCAACAATACCGTCAATTTTGAAACCAACAACAATCTACAAAAAGTGGTGGTCGAAGCATGGGGGCAAAATGCCAATTACGTTCCCAGTCGAAATGGCATCGGTGGCATCGTCGCCATTGATTTGGGCGGCGGCACTTGGGTTTGGGACGACCCAAAACCTTACGTCATCTATGGCTATGTGATTGTCAGAAACGGCACGTTGGAGATTCCCGCAGGCTGTCGCGTACACGTACACGGGGCGTTGCGCAAAGATTCGATACGCGGTTTGTTCAACGACGGTTTATTGGTCATCAACGGAGATGCAAAAATGGTGGTGCGCGGTACGAAAGAGAAACCCGTCGTCATTCAAGGCGACCGCCTCGAACCTGAATTTAAAGACGAATCGGGGCAATGGGTGGGCATTTTGCTCAACAGACAAAGCACAGGCAACGAAGCCAGTTTCTTGACCGTCAAAAACTCAAAAGTCGGCATTTACGCCGACTCTAACGCTACATTAAGTCTTAAAAATTGTACTTTTAAAAATATGTCGGGCAGTGCCATCGTTGGTCGCCATGCCTCCATTGCTGCCGACAATTGCTTGGTTCACGACATCGGAGCCGATGCTTTGGAGCTATTTTACGGCGGAAACTACACATTTAATTACTGCACGTTGACCAGTTTTGGTTCAAAAAATCCTGCGCTTGCCATGAACAATTGGTTTTGTTTCAGCCCCGTATCGGGTGGCTGCGAAACAGGTTTTCGGAAAGTTTTTCAATTGACGGCACGGTTCAAAAATTGTATTTTCTACGGCTCGAAAGACGATGAAATCAGCATTTCTGATGCAACCGCAAACTCGCCGCAAGATTGCGATTTCGGGTTCACCAATTGCATTTTCAAGGTAAAAGACTTGTTGAAAACAGAAAATTATCCCAATTTCATCGCCAACAATACCACCGATTGCATCAATGCCAACAGCAGCGTCCGCCTCTTCAAAAAGGTGGTCGAACGCAATTTTCAGCTCGATTCGCTTTCCATTGCCGACGCAAAAGCAATGCCGATACCTGGCATTCCGATAGATTTGAATCTGAAATTACGCAACGCCAACACGCCAGATATTGGTTGTTTTGAATATTAATTCGAGGTTTACACCGCCACGTCGTAGTCGCGCAAAGCACTGTTGAGCGATGTTTTTTTGTCTGTACTTTCCGTTCGCTTTCCGATGATGAGGGCGCACGGCACTTGAAATTCGCCCGCCGCAAAACGTTTTGTATAGCTGCCCGGAATCACAACCGAACGCGCAGGAACGCGCCCTTTGTACGTAATCGGTTCGCTGCCCGTCACGTCAATGATGTGCGTGCTTTGTGTCAACACAACATTTGCACCCAACACCGATTCTCGCTCGACCCGCACGCCTTCCACGACAATACAACGCGAACCAATGAAACAATCGTCTTCGATAATCGTCGGACTCGCTTGTGGCGGTTCCAACACGCCGCCGATGCCAACGCCGCCGCTCAAATGTACATTTTTTCCAATTTGAGCGCAAGAACCCACCGTTGCCCACGTATCCACCATCGTTCCGCTTCCGACGTATGCGCCGATGTTTACATACGATGGCATCAAAATCACACCCGCTTCTAAAAACGAACCATAACGCGCCACCGCAGGCGGAACCACCCGAACACCTTGCGCCGCAAAATCAGTTTTCAACGCAATTTTATCGTGATATTCAAAAATACCTACTTCGTGTGTTTCCATTTTTTGAATTGGGAAATACATTGAAATGGCTTTTTTTACCCATTCATTGACTTGCCAATCGCCATTTTTTGGCTCCGCCACTCGAATTTTACCCGCGTCGAGCAGGGCAATTACGCTGCGAATCGCCGCTTGTGTTTGGTCGTTGCGCAGCAAATCGCGGTCTAACCACGCAGCTTCAATCGTTTGGGCAAGTAAAGTCAAGTTTTCCATTTTATGAAAATTTTATATTTGATAGTCAATTATTAATCGCGAAAAAATTGTTGAAAAAACGCGCAAAGATAGAAAAATTGGGTCAAGATACTGGGGGGGGGCTATTTTTTGAGAAAAAACTTTTTTTTCAAAAAAAATCCGCGCTTCGTGTTGGGTGTTGATATTTTTTTAATCGTTTGTTTTCCATTTTCTGAAAAAAAAATCTTCGCTTGCGAACTATGCAAACGAAGATTTTTTATGTGTAAAATATTGATAATCAATTTTTAGGCGGTTGTTTTTTCTTCCACCGCATTCATAATTTTCGTTTGATGACGGATAGATTCTTGGTGAACCGCGCTCAACAATTGAATCACAAATTCGTCTGAAAGGTCGCGCGAACGTCCTTTTTCAACGGCAGTTTGTAGGATTTCGTTCCAACGTTCAGGTTGCAAAATCGAGATGCCATTTCGTTTTTTATAGCGTCCGATGTCTTGCGCAAATCCCATTCGACGACCCAAAAGGTTCAACAATTCTTGGTCAATTTCATCAATTCTGACGCGCAGTGCTTCGATGGTGTCAAATTGTCCTGCGTCAATATCTTTGCGAATGGCTAAATTTTTCACCAAATTTTGATAAATTTCAGGCGTAATTTGTTGTTTTGCATCGCTCCAAGCCTCGTCGGGCGTGTGGTGAACTTCGGTTATCAAGCCATCAAAATTCAAATCCATGTGTTGTTGCGCCACTTCTGCCAACATGTGACGATTTCCGCAAATATGCGAATTATCACCAATCATAAACACATCGGGGCGACGGCGCATAAATTCAATTGCCACTTCCCAAAGCGGAATATTTCGGTAGCGCGACTTGCCCGCCGACGAAAAACCGCGATGAATGGCAGCAATTTGCTTGATGCCCACGCGCTCCAACCGTTCCACGCCGCCAAGCCAAAGCTCTAAATCTGGATTAATTGGGTTTTTTATCATCACGGGAATGTCCACGCCGCGCAACGCATCAGCAATTTCTTGCACACTAAACGGGTTTACGGTCGTGCGTGCGCCAATCCACAACACATCAACGCCAAATTTTAGGGCTTCATAGACGTGGTGCGCGTTGGCAACTTCGGTCGTCACTTTCAAGCCCGTTTCTTGTTTTACGCGGCGCAACCAAGCCAAACCTTCGCTGCCCACGCCTTCAAACGAGCCGGGTCGCGTGCGAGGTTTCCAAATTCCTGCCCGATAGAGGCTCACATTGCCTGCTTCGGCGAGGCTTTTGGCGATACTCAACACCTGTCCTTCGGTTTCGGCGGAGCAAGGTCCAGCCACCAAAAATGGACGATTTCCGTTTTTATCAAACAAACTTGTTGTCATAATTTTCTTGATTTTTTTTTAAATATTTGATAATTAAATTGATTGATACAAAGACAAACGAAAAAAGCGAAGTTCTCGGTGTAGAGAAACTTCGCTTTTTTCGTATTTTTTAAAAATATATTTTTAACGAAAGGCAAAACGGAAGTTTCTCTTTTGGAATCCAAAAAAGTAAAAATAAAAACAGAACCAATTTGCCACTTGCAATTTCATACGATAAAAA
>JBJOPA010000315.1:0-10661 GCA_046051005.1 Bacteroidota bacterium | reverse complement strand
GGGGGGGGTCGGTTGGGCAAAAATGGTGTTTCCAAAGAGCATGGCGCACAAAATTAGCCACCGTTTGGTACAGTGTGAAACAAACGTAGAGAAAATCATCATGGTTTTGAAATCAAAAGGTTAAAGAATTAAAAAAAAATGATTGATTAAGCGGTATTGAAAATAGTTGGGCAAATGTATGATATTATTGTTTAAATCAATCTGTTATTGTATTCGTTTTTTTAGAAATATTTCTGCCAACATGCAACGCACCGAGCCGCCGCCATAGGTTTCGATGACGGGAATGTCTATTGCCAAAATTTCGGTATGTCGTTCGATGTGCGCGATTTGGGCAGCATCGAGGCTTCGGTGGGCGGTGGTGGACATTA
This sequence comes from Bacteroidota bacterium, assembly GCA_046051005.1. GTDB lineage: Bacteria > Bacteroidota > Bacteroidia > Chitinophagales > Saprospiraceae > JAAFJT01. The sequence continues at coordinate 10,293 of JBJOPA010000315.1, read as the reverse complement.
TCAAAAAAGTTTCACCAAACGCATTGCGAACTTGCAGCATGTTTCCAGCAAAATTCATCATTTGTTCAAGGCTAATTTCGATGATGTCTTTGTCATTTTTTTCAAATTGATGCAACAATTGTCCTCTTTCTCGCTCGTCATGTATGGTGTCAAGGCAAATGACGACAAATGTTTCGCCCAACGCCATCATCACGTTGGTGTGGTAAATATCTTTTCCCGCGCCGTCCACTGCGCGAAAGGCGATGCGTTTTTGATGCAACAAATCGCACCACTCATCGAGCAAATCAATAGAAGTTCGCGGACTCAAACAGGCGTAGCAAACGGCGTTCGTTCGGTCAAAAATCATACTGCCCGTACCTTCTAAAAACAAATTATCACTTTCATGATGCTCCAAACGGATTTGATTTTTTACGTCAAATGTGTTTTTTATTTGTTCTACAATCGAATCTTGGCGTTCCAAACGGCGATTTGGAGAATACATCGGATAGGTGACAACGGTTCCGTCTTCATGAAAACTGACCCAATTGTTTGGGAAAACAGCATCAATTTTTACAGGTTCTGCTTGGTCTTCGATGACGATGACTTCGATAGCGCGGCTGCGCAATTCCGCTACAAACGCATCAAATTCTGCTTGTGCGGCGGCTTTAATTTGGCTTTGTGTACGCGATTGGTCGTTGGTTTGGAAAGCGTTGTTGGTGGCGGTTTCGGCATTGAAACCAAAATTGGCAGGGCGAACCATCATCAAATGAGCCGTAGTTTGAGCATGTTGACGCATCTTTTTTTAACCTAATTTTATTTTTTTAGAAGTAATAATGATAAAAAATCGGGCGAAGTTACACAAAACCGAAAATGAATGGTAGCAAAACTTAAAAATATTCTTATTTACGATATAAAATTTATTTTTTGGAATCGTGTTTGAAAACATTGAATTATAATTTGATAAAACAAATTTTTAATTTAAAAATTTTATATTTATGAAAACTACAAGCACTCGAATTTTACTCATCGTTGCGCTTTTTTTTGGAACGATACTGGGGGGGGCTGCTCAATACCTCGAAATCGGTGTAAATGCCAGTGCCATGCGTTATTATGGCGACCTTTCGGCAGGAAATTTCAAGCCAAGTGGCAGTCTTTTTTTGCGATACAATTGCAATCCGCATCTTGCTTTGCGAGGTCAATTTACTTACGGAAGTTTTAGCGGCAGCGATGCCCTCGCACGTGAGGAGCGCGTGCGCGCAAGAAATTTGAGTTTTGACAACCAGTTTTTTGAAATTTCGGCGGTGGCAGAACTAAATTTCACGGGTCTTGACGTGATGGACGGAAAAACGCACGCGCCCTATATTTTTGCAGGCGTGGGCGGTTTTTACCACAATCCAACCGCCAATTATCAAGGAACGACCTATCAATTGTGGAAATTAAAGACCGAAGGCGTGGCGTATTCTTCGATTTCGATGTCTTTTCCCGTCGGTTTGGGTTTGCGTTGGGCATTGGGAAAACGGTTCAATATTGGCTTTGAAATGGCGGTTCGCCCGACGATGACGGATTATTTGGACGATGTGGCAACCACGTATCCAAACCTCGAAACGATGGCTGAAACCAATCCGCAAGCGGCAATTTTGTCGTATCGAACGCCTGAATATTACAATTTTGCGGTGGACGCGCCGAGCGCAGGAACGCGACGCGGCGACAAGTTGAAAATAGATGCGTTGTATTCGATTGGCATTAATTTTTCTTATAATTTGGCATCGGCGAAAAGAATGGAATACAATTCGTTGTATAAAACATTTTGAGATAGAGAAATAATCTTGTTTTGGTCAAAAGATTAGACATATTTTGAATGCCTCGTTCCGTCAAAAGTTCGAGGCGTTTTAGTTTAGAGTTCGTCGTCCCAAATCCAATTGTCGGTTCTTTGTACGATGATATTTTTTTTGGTTTCGGCGCGTTGTTTTTGTCGCGCCCACACGAGTTTTGCGAGCGTAATGTTAGCGGCTTCGGGATTGGCTGGGTGGAGGGCAAAATTGATTTTTTGCTCGTCAATGTCAAGCCGATAGAGCAAACTCAATAGATAATCAAGTTTCGCTTCGATGAAATAGGCAATTACGTCCGCGAGATAATCCAACATTTCGGTTTCTGAAAGTTGTGCTTTTGGGGCGTTGATTTCAAAACTTTTCAAGACCAATTGCGTGACTTCGCCTTGATTTTCGTTTATTTCGGCTTGTTGTTGTTCCGAAATTTCGTTTTTTTCTTTCATCATTTTTATTTTTTTTTATAAAATTGAAATAAAGTATTCAAAAATTCGTCTTTTAGCGGTTAGATACTGGGGGGGGCATTTTTTTTGAATTTTTTATAAAAAAATCGTTTAATAAAAATTTAAAATACGTTTTCAAAAAGAAAGACTATTTTTGCAACCAGTTTTTTTTATGGTGAAATCTTCTAATTTTTATGGAAACGGGCATCAAATTTTCCTTCAAATTGACATCAAATTTATTTAAAATATTTTGGAAAGACTAATACCTTATTTCATTCGGCAAAAAATTCAGTTTGGCATTCAGCGCGGCGAAATCGAAGCGTTGGCACTTTTTGTGGACATTACGGGCTTTACGCCGATGACAGAACGCCTTTTGCAACACGGAAACGAAGGTGCAGAAGTGCTTTCGATTGCCTTAAACGATATTTTTGAGCCAATGGTTGCGCTTGTGAGCGCGCACGAGGGAATTATTCCGCATTTTGCGGGCGATGCTTTCACGGCAATTTTCCCCGTGAACATCGAAATTGACGACCCATCAGATGTGGGCGAAGTGATTCAGATTGCGCACAGAATCAGAACATTATTTGAAGAAAAACCGATTTATAAAACAAAATTTGGCGATTTCAATATCAGTGTTCGCATTGGTTTGTCACAAGGTCGTGTTGACTGGGGGGTGGTCGGTTCGTCGTCTCATTCCACCTATTATTTCAAAGGCGAAGCAATTGACGATGCCGCAGCCGCCGAACATCATGCCGCGCCGCAACAAATTGTCTGTCATAAAAATTTTCAATATTACGTCAATTTTCGACATTCCAATGTCGTTTTCAAGCCACTTCCTGCCAAAATTTCTTCTCGATTCTATCAGTTAGAAGACATCACGACCATTGCGCGAGGGCAAGATGCGCCCCATGCACCACCCTCTTCGGTGGCAACGGCTGCCGAAATGCCGCGTGAAGCCTCCGACGCGCCGCCCTCCGCGTCGTTGCGTTGGAAACCGCGAAAATTGAAAGAATCCAATGATAAAAATGGGGGAAATTGGCACAGCGATTCGTTTGATTTGTCCGCTTTTTTACCTGAATCGGTGATTCATTTCAATGGAAAAGGAGAGTTTCGGGAGGTTGTTTCGTTGTTCATGGCGTTTAAAGGAATCGAAGACGACAACGATATGTTGAACACGTTTTCGACCATTTTATTAGAACAATTTCACAGTTTCGGCGGCTATTTCAAGGAATTAGATTTTGGCGACAAAGGCGCAATTGCCGTTGGTTTTTTCGGCGCGCCTGTGGCATTTGAAAACAATTCTACCCGCGCATTGGAGTTCGTGACGAGCGTGCGCGAGGCATTGCAACAAAGCAATTTGCCGATTCAGTTGCGCGGCGGCATGACTTCGGGCATTGCCTTTACGGGCATGGTCGGCGGTACGGAAAGAAAACAATATGCCGTTGTCGGCGACCGCGTCAATTTGGCGGCACGACTGATGAGTCAAGCCGATTGGGACACCATTTTGACGGATAAAAACGTGGCGAGCAATCGAAAATTTACGTTTACACCACAGGGGAAAATTCAATACAAAGGCATTTCATCTGGCGTGCCGACGTTTCAGTTTGTGCAAAAAAAAGCCGATGACCGCGCCCTTTTTGCAGGAAATATGATTGGTCGCGCCAATGAATTGGAATACTTAATCGAAACCGCAGAACAGGTTTTTGCTACGCGAAAACCCTGTGTGACCTATATTTTCGGCGAAGCTGGCATCGGGAAAAGTCGGTTGAGCTTTGAATTGCATCAACATTTGAGCAAGCGTTTTAAGACGAATTTTGAATGGGCAACTTGTCAAAGCGACCAAATTTTGAAAAAACCATTCAACCCATTCGTCTATTTTTTACAACATTATTTTAGTCAAAAAATAGACCATTCGACGACTCAAAATCGAAAAGAATTTGAAACTCGGTTTGAAAAACTCGTCAGAAACGTTCCAGAGACGCAATATACTGGGGGGGGGGAATTGATACGGACAAAATCCATTTTGGCTGCCCTCATCGGCTTGACCATCGAAAATTCGTTGTGGGAACAACTCGATGCGAAAGGACGTTATGAAAATACGTTGGCGGCGTTGTCGGCATTTTTTACTGTTTTGGCAAGCGAAAAACCGTTGGTGATTGAGTTGGAAGATGCACATTGGAATGACGAGGCGAGCAACGAATTTGTCCGCGCATTTTTTCAAAAAACTTCTACGCATGGATTGCCCATTTTTCTCATCATCACGTCGCGTTACACGGACGAGGGAACAAAGCCGTATTTGTTTGAACCGCATTTTACAGACACCGAACAAAAAGAAATTGATTTGAATATGTTTAGCCACGAAAGCCTGCGCACTTTTGCAGAAGCCAAGCTAAACAGAGGCATTCATCGGGATTTATTGGATTTGTTGTGGCGAACGACGAACGGAAATCCATTCTACGCCGAGCAAATTTTGGCGTATTTTGTAGAAAATAATTTATTAGAATTAAGTGATAATTATTGGACTATCAAGGACAAAAATATTAAAATTTCTAATTCTATTAGTTCCATTTTGACGGCGCGGATAGACCGTCTTTCGATTTTGGTGAAAGAAACCGTAAAAGCGGCGGCAGTTATCGGACGGGAGTTTGAATTGCCCATTTTGTCGGAAATCATGCAAGACAATCCCGAATTTATGCGCCTTTCAGCCGACCAAAAAAACGTGTTGAAAGACCAAATTCAAAGCGCAGAACGTGGACAAATTTGGCGTGCCATGAACGAATTGCGCTACATTTTTCGTCACGCGCTCCTACGCGAGGCGGTGTACGACATGCAAATGCGCACCAATTTGCGGCAATTGCACCAATCTATTGGGCAGGCAATTGAAAAAATTTATGCCCAAAATCTTGAAGAACGTTTCATTGATTTGGCGTTTCATTACGAACAATCAGAAGATAAATCCAAAACAAAATTATATTTAAAAAAAGCAGGCGATTATGCCCGACGCAATTTTCAAAACACCCAAGCCCTAGAATTTTATGACCGATTGCTGAAAATCGTGGAATATTCGCCGAGTGAAATGACCGAGCGCGTCAAAATCCTCATCAACAAAGGCGAAGTTTTGCAATTGATTGGCAAATGGCATGATTCTGAAATTTGTTTCCACGAGGCACTGTTTGCTTCCGCAGATGTCGAAAATCCCGTTATTCGCGGCAGAGCGAACGGCGTTTTGGGCGTTTTGTTGATGTTGAAAGGAAATTACAGCGATGCAAAAATGTATTTTGAACGCGCCCTCAATTTCTTTGAAAAAGCCGACGACCAAGTGGGCATTGCGCAATCGCTTGGAAATTTGGGAAATTTATATTTCAGACAAGGCGAATATGAACAAGCCGAAGCCTTTTTCAACGAATCGCTTGTCCAAAATCGAAAAGACAATCGAAAAACCAATGCTCAAATTGTTTCAAATTTGGGGTTGACGTATATGAATCAAGGCAAATACGAAGAAGGCGTTCACGTGCAACGCAGCGCACTCATCGAGTCCGAAGCAGACAACGATTTGCTTGGACAAACCATTTTGAACATCAATTTGGGCATCGTATTGACCGAGAAAGGCGACGAAGACGACGCGCTCCTACACCTCGAAAAAGGGTTGGAAATTGGAAAAAATCTCAACAATCGCCTTTGGATTTCGATTGCGCTTGGTTGCATTGGAAATATTTATCGAATGAAAGGCAAATTTGAGCGCGCCACGACTTGTTTTGAGCAAGATTTGAGCATCACGCTCGAACTCGGCGACAAACAAGGAATCGCCATCGCGCACGAACTCATCGCCCGATTGAATGCCACAAAAGGCGATTTTCAAGAAGCCGAAAAACAATATCAGAAAAGTCTCGTGCGCGCAAGGGAAATTAATTATCAAAAAGGAATTGCAAAATCATTGTTAGGATTGGGAGAGGTTTATTCTCTCGAAAATGATTTCCTAAACGCGCTAAAATGCTTGAACGAAGCAACTGAAATTGCAAAAAAAATTAATAATAAACTCATTTTGGGACAAATTTTGGTCGAACAAGCCAATATTTTGATAAAAGCAGGCGATTTGCAAAATGCAAAACAAGCCCAACAAGAAGCCCAACAAGTCAGCGAAATTCTCAAAAATCAAGCATTGACACAACAAGTCAACGCATTGGTGAACAAAATAAATTGAATAAAATAAACAGGTTTTTAAGGCTGATTTGCCAACAAATCGCTGTAAGAAAGTTGCATATATTGGGCATTTTCTAATTCAAAAAAATTGAAATAATATTGACATTGCGCTTGTAAATCAGCAATTGTGTGCGTCGTTTCGTCGGCAATTGCCTCCACTTCTACGAAAGTTCCGAGCTGTGCGACGCTATCGAAATGGAATTTTACATTTTCAATAAAATAAATACGTCGGCGTTTGTCCACCACGATTTTTACGCCGTGCAACTTCGTCAAAACAGCTTTGAGAGACGGATTTGGCGTGTGTTCGTATAACAAAACATCGCTTTGCTTCGCGCCCGCGAGGTTTTTTCGCTCATAATAAATCAAAGAATTTTCAATATTTCCTTCTCGTAATTTCAACCGTCCGCCGAGTGCGGGATTGATGTTGAAATATGTGTCAATTTGGTGGTCTTCTCCTTTGAAAACAGGTTGTAATGCTTGGAATCGTGCTTCCAATTCCTCCAAATTTTCAACTTTTGCTTTAAACTCAAAATTCAATTTTTTCATTTCAATTTTTACTTTTTTCTCTAATTTTTTCAAAAAAAATGCTGCAAAAAGCTACCCCCCAGTATATTTCCCCTAAATTCGACTTTTTCAAGCGCAATATTAAACCTTTACATTTTTCTATTAACTTTTATGCCTTTAATTTTTTAAATATTTTTATTTTATTTAAAAGAAAATTTTGTTTGAGTAAAATACACACTTCTACCCTACCCCCCAGTATCCGAATGCTTTTTTCAGTATTTTTATAGGTTAAATAAACATTTATTTTTCTAAAAGAAATCGTTTTTCAGGCTTCGCGTTGATGTCTTTTTGAACGTCAGTTTTTATGTCTAAATATATAAAAATCATAATTCATTGATTATCAAATAACTGCATTTTTATTTTTAAATTATAAAATCAAAATAGAAAGAAAATTTTGTTTGAGTAACTAAAATTTAGCTCCCCCCCAGTATAAATGGCTTTCATTCAGATATTTGTTTCCTTAAAGTGTAGAATAATTGAAAAGGTGTTTATACTTTTGCCGCAGGTTTTAATCACGTAAAAGCTATTTGAAACAATCGAATTACATTTTTATTCATACTTTTTTAAAATTCCTTATTAAAATTCAAAATTTCATTGTTATTATGACGAAAATTACAAAATTTTTGTTGGCAACTGCTCTGGTTGCTTCTACTTCTGTTTTGTCAGTAGCTCAAAAAATCTTAGACGCAAAAGACGCGGTCAAAGAAATGACTGCCGACGAAAAAGCAAAAACAGGTTGGACACGTGTGGGCGGTTTGGGTGCCAGTTTCAACGCGCTTAGCCTCATCAATCCTCGTGCGGGTGCGGGCGACAACAGCGTAGGCTTCGGCGGTTTGTTGAACTATTCGGCAAACTTGAAACGCGGCAAATTGTTGTGGGACAACCGCATCGGCTTCCAATTGGCAAGCAACAAAATCGCAGGCAACGATTGGGCAAAAGCGGCAGACGTGTTGCAAGGCACTTCGCAAATCGGCTATTTGATATCGGGCAAATGGTATGCGGCAGGTTTGGCAGATTTGCAAACCCAAATTTTGCCGACCTACGGAACCAACGCCCTCAAAGCATCGGTTTCAAACTTGTTGACGGGCAAATTTTTCGCGCCAGCTACTTTTCGCCTTGCACCGGGCGTAATCTATCGCGCAAACGACAATTTTAAAGTCTTGTTCTCGCCTGTTGCCTACAAAGGCATCTATGTTTTGAACGATTCGGTAGCCAAACGCGGCAACTGGTTGCCTGTGGGCGTAAAAACTGACCACCAAGTGGGGGCAGAAGTTCGCGCCGATTACACGCGCAAGTTTTGGGACGGTAAATTGGTTTACACGGGAACGTTGGATTTGTACACCAATTATCGTAAAAACTTTGGCAACATTGACGTAGAATTTTACAACTCGTTGGATTTGACGATTTGGAAAAACATTTCCATCAATTTCAAAACCGATTGGTTCTACGACGACGACATCTTGGTGCAAGTGAAAACCGATGCCGCGCAAAAACCCGTTTATGGAAAAGACGTATTTTTCCGCAACGCATTGTTCGTAAAATATAATACTATTTTTTAGTATTTTTTGAATATTTTAAAAAATAAATTAAAAATATTTTAATATATTTTTGATTTAAAAAAGCCTAAATGTGCCTTATTTTGCTATGAAACGTAGTGAATTTAGCATATTTGGGCTTTTTTGCGTTTCAAAACGGGCATAAAATTGAGTAGTTTTTTTTGTCATTTTTTTATCATTTTTAAGAAGATGGATACAAGTTATAGAAAAGATTTAGATATTTGCGGCATATTTCTGAATGTGCTGTATTTTGTTAACTCAAACTTCAACTAAAATGCCCATAGATATTTCCGCATTCAGAAAGATGGCAAGCAAAAGGTTTTAAAAAATTAAACGATTTGATTTTTTTTGGATAAGCGAGACATCGAGCATATTATTACCGACCATATTCGCGTTGCGGAGCAAGTGTTGTTGCAAAGTGCCAAAATCGAGGCATTGTCGCGGCTTTGTAGCGACGTGATACTGGGGGGTGGCAAAATTTTGTTGGCTGGCAACGGCGGTTCTGCCGCAGATGCCCAACACCTTGCCGCCGAGCTTACGGGTCGTTTTGAAATGGAACGCCCTGCCCTACCAGCCATCGCACTCACCACTGATACGTCCGCACTCACCGCCATTGGAAATGACTATGGTTTTAATGAAATTTTTTCGCGCCAAGTCGCTGCGCTCGGTCGAGACGGAGACGTTTTGATTGTGATTTCAACGTCTGGAAATAGCCCAAATTTGGTTCGTGCCGTCGAGGTTGCGCATGTGCGAGGGGTAAAAACGATTGGTTTTCTCGGAAATACTGGGGGGGTGCTTGAAAAGATGACGGACATGAGTTTTGTGGTTCCGTCGGCTATCACGGCGCGGATTCAAGAAATGCACATCTTAATTGGTCATATTTTATGTGGCTATATCGAAAAAAATATAAAACAATAATCAAAAAATAACTCAAATAATTTTTAAAAAGAAAAATTAAGAAAATATGAGTGATCATTACGAAAAAACAAACGAAGAAGTCGAGGGAGCAAAAAATAGCGAATTGACAATGGAAGATATTGCGATTAATTTCATTAATGCCTATCGAACCGTGTTGCGCTATTGGTATGTTCCGCTTGCTTTTGCTGGATTATTAGGCTATTATATGTATTACAGAGCAACAAAAGCGGTAGTTACGTATAATGCTGACCTTACTTTGCTCGTCAATGACCCCAACAATGGTTTGGGCGGCGGTGCAGTAAGTGCTTTGTTAGGACAAGTTGGGTTAGCAGGCGGTGGTGGCAACAGCGATTATGACCTCGACCAAATTATTGATATTTCAAAAAGTAAATATATTATTTATCAATCTATTTTAAAAAAAGGATTGGTAGATGGCGTAGAGGATTTTTATGCCAATCATATTATTAGAGCCTATAATTTGCACAAAGAATGGGAAAAAGATACGAGCGTATCCATTTCCATCAAAAAGTTTTTGTTCACACGCGGTGACTACGCTAAATTTACGCCCATCGAACACAAAGCAGTTCTCGCTGTTTACAAGCATATTTTGCCTGCAACAGGCGACCAAATTTACACCGCATCGTATTCCAAAACAACGAGCATCATGAAATTGTCGGTCAATAGTGTCAATCATGACCTTTCGTTAAATCTGGTTCGAGAAATTTATGACAATTTGAGTGACTTTTACATCAATCGTCAGATGGACAAAGAGCGGCAGACGTTCAATGTATTGCGCGAAAAACGTGA
>JBJOPA010000314.1:0-7906 GCA_046051005.1 Bacteroidota bacterium | reverse complement strand
ATTTTTTTATTGACTAAAAAAATTATTGTTTTACAAAACGCACTTGCGAAACTTCGCCCGCCCGCGTTACGCGCACGAAATACGTGCCTGCGGCGAGGTCAGAAACATCAATATTCGCTTGATTTTGGGTTGTTTTCATCAAACGTCCCGATAAATCGAGGATTGAGATTTCTGCATTTTCGAGGTCTGTATCCACCGTCAACGTAGCAGAAACGGGGTTTGGCGACACGCTAAACGTACCTTTTACGCCCAAAGCTGCCGAAACTACTTTTGAAAGCGTTGTTTTTCCCGAATTGTCAACTTGGCGAAGGCGATAATAGTTGGTGCCACGCGCCGCCGTTGCATCGGTGAATTGATATTTTTGCGCACCATTCGCATTCAAACCTTTCACTTCTCCGATTTTAGCCCAATTGCTGCCGTCGTTGCTGCGCTCGATTTCAAAACGATTGTTGTTTTTTTCGCTTGCGGTTTCCCATGCAAGGTTGATGTTAGCCGCGTTTGCAGTAGCCGAAAACTTGGTCAACTCCACAGGCAAATACACGTTTGCAACGTAATTTGTAATCGTAGAAGATTGTCCCCAGTTTGTCACGTTCGATTCATTTGGGCAAGCATCGAAAATGCCATTGGAAGAATTGTTGCCACAAACGTAGAACTGAACTTTTCCCGCAGGGTTTTCACCACCCGGAATTTTAGAAACGGGAATGCGCACTTCGACAAAAGCCGCTTCATTTTCCCCGAAATTACCCGCATTTGGGGATTGTACCCATGCAGCTCCGTCCCAAATACGAAGTTCGGAATAACCCGCACCGCCATCTCCAAAATGACCTTTGACCACCAAATCAGGCAAATCCGTGTGTGCGTAAGTCACGGCACGCGCCCAAACTTCCGCCGTACCACCGCCTGCTTGCGAATTGATGGCAAAACCCCAGTCCATCCAGTCTTGTGCGCCTGTCACGGTCGCACCCAAATAGACGTAATTTGCATCAAAAGTTGCATAAATGGCTCCTACATTTACGCCCTGCCAACCTGCAGTGCCATCTGCGGTTGCAATCGGCGCGCCCCAAACGGCTGCACCGTCGAAAACTCCATCAAGTGTTGGCGTGGTTTGCGCCGAAGCACCCAAAGAGAGTGCCAAACAACATGCTGTAAATATTTTCTTCATACTAAATTTTAAATTTTATGGGTTGTTAAATAATTAATAAAGAATTTTATAATCGAAATTAAGTTGCAAAAATATTTTATTTAAATAAAGTATGCTAATAATTGTTCAAAAAAAAATATGTTTTTTATGTTTTTTTACAAAACACATAGTAAAAATACGTCTTTTTTTACATTTATACTGGGGGGAGGCTATTTTCAACCGTATTATTCTTTTCATTTTCCGTTTCGTTTTCCGATAATTCGGTTTTGATGAAATGCGTGATGACGCGCTTGGTCGAGGCTTTTCCAATCACGGCTTCCAATTCTTCTTTCGATGCCTCGCGTATGCGCTTGACGGAACCGAAATGGGTCAACAATTTTTCAGAAATTTTTTCGCCCACGCCTTCAATTCCTGTCAATTCGGTACCAATAAAGTTTTTAGAACGCTGATTTCTATGAAACGTGATGCCAAATCGGTGCGCTTCATTTCTGCATTGTTGAATGAGTTTGAGGCTTTCCGATTTTTTATCAATGTAAAGTGGAAGCGAATCATTGGGGAAAAATATTTCTTCTAATTGCTTCGCAATCCCCACGACAACCACTTTGTCTTCGATGCCCAACGCTTTCAAACTTTTCAAGGCAGCACTCAATTGACCTTTGCCACCGTCAATGATGATGAGTTCGGGCAACGACGCGCCTTCGGACAACAACCGCTTGTAACGCCGATAGACGACTTCTTCCATCGTCGCAAAATCATTTGGACCTTCGACCGTTTTGACGTTGAAATGCCGATAATCGCGTTTGGCGGGCTTTGCATTTCGGAAAACAACGCACGACGAAACGGGATTTGTGCCTTGCAAATTCGAGTTATCAAAACACTCGATGTGCATCGGCAAGACGCTCATATTCAAATCATTTTTCAAGGTTTGCAAAATCCTTTCGCTCGACGTTTGTTTCGATGCGCGGGTGGCTTCGTCTTTTTTACGTTGTAGCAAATGAAATTGAACGTTTTTTTCTGCCAATTCTACCAATTTTCGTTTATCGCCTATTTTTGGGACGCTGATACTGGGGGGGGGTATATTTTCGTCCACCGAACGCACATCAACCGCCGTTTCGAGTTCAAAAGGCAATAAAATCTCTTTTGAATCGCTGAAAAACCGATTTCGCAAATATGGAATCGCAAACGCCAATACATCTTGGTCGTCTTCCTCGATATTTTTCGTCACTTCTTGCGTAAACGTGTGAATGATGGCTCCATTTACCACTTTCAGATAATGCACATAACCCATTTTATCGTCCGAAGCAACGGCAAAAACATCAACATCAGGCAAATCGGGGTTCACAATCGTAGATTTTCCTTGATAATCTTCAAACGCAATCAATTTTTCTTTAATCAATTGCGCTTTTTCAAATTCTAAATTTTCTGCATGTCGTTGCATTTCTCTTTTGAGATGCAGCTTGACGGGGCTGAATTGTCCTTTCAAAAAATTACGAATTTGGGTAACTTTTTCGTTGTAACTGGTCTCAGATTCCAAATTTGCACACGCGCCCATGCAATTTTTGATGTGATATTCAAGGCAAACCTTAAATTTTCCACGCTCAATATTTTGTTCTGTCAACGCAAGCGCGCAGGTGCGAAGCGGAAATAAATTTTTTATCAAATCCGTCAACGTCAATACGCGATTGATGGAAGTGTAAGGTCCAAAATACGTAGAACCGTCTTTGATGATGCGTCGCGTCATAAAAACGCGAGGAAAACGCTCATTTTTGATGCAAATGTAGGGATACGAACGCCCATCTTTGAGCATCACATTATAACGTGGTTGAAATTGTTTGATGAGCGAAGCCTCCAACAACAGCGCATCTTGCTCGGTTTGGACAATCGTAAACTCGATGTGGTCAGCAAGTTTGACCAAAGCGCGGGTCTTTGCCAAACGGTCTTTTCGCTCGCCGAAATAACTCGACAACCGATTTTTGAGGTTTTTTGCCTTGCCTACGTACAAAATTGCACCCGTTTTCGACACAAAACGATATACGCCCGGCTCGACGGGCAAACTGGCAGAAAGGGCTTGATAATCTTCGGTTGTCATTTTACAACTATTTTTTGAGCCACAATATTACGATAATTTTGAAAGCTGCACCACGTTTGGGCAAAAAAAAAGAGCAAGCCACGCGAGGCAACTTGCTAAATGTTTCCGACTTGCGGTATATAATTTAAGGTAGTTCTTAAAGTTACATTTGGCTCATAAAAGTTAAACAAATACATAAACATCGGAAAACATGCAAAGTTAAATATTTTTTTAAAAAAAATAAACTTTTTTTAAAAAACATTTAACTTTAAACAAAAGAAATACAATTAATCTATTTTTTCTTTGGAAAGGTTGACAATATTTTTGGCGGTATCGAAAGCGATTTGATGCGCCGAAATTGGCGGCGGCATATCGGCAAATTTTTGGAGGTCGGCAATTTCCAAGACATTGCGCAGTTGTTGGCGCGTCTGTTTGTCTAGAAATTGACGATTTTCTAATGTTGTCATCAGTTCGTCGGTTGTGCTTTCGAGTGCCGCAATGCCAAACCGATTTTCGAGATATTCACGGACGATAAACGTCACGTCGGTCTGAAATTCTTTGGTTTTTCCTTGTTGCCAAAGTTGTTTTTGTTCTAATATTTTCAATTTTTCAAATGCAATTTCCGAAGCCGTTTTTTTGTAAACGCTTTGTCGCGGAATTTCGGCGGGAATGGTTTCATTCCTCCGTTTTATCCAAAAAAACAGCGCGCCCAGCAACAAAACTGCGCCCAAAATCATCAAAATGGGCAAAATATCTTCTCTAAAATTGCGTTCTTCTTCCAAAATTGGTTTGATAGCCGTCAAATCTGGCGGAAAAATCGTCAATTGAATTGGTTTTGACACAGCATTTCCCCACGCGCCCGCCACGCGCACGGGTGCGAGGACAACGTTTCCTGTATCGGTGCAAAAAATAGTGAAAAAAGTCCCCCCCCCAGTATCAACGCCGTTTTCAGACAAAATTTTGATTTTTTTGACCATTTTCCAGTCCGAAATATCAAATTTATTGGTCGCATCGGCAGGTTCGAGGCGAATGGGCAGCGTCAACGTATCGCCTACGACGGCAAACGTATCAATTGGAACAATAATATTAACTTGACCAAACGCCCATTGTTGCAGACCGCAAAACAGGAATATCCAGTAATTTTTCCATTTCATATTTTGAAAAATATTTGTGCAAAAGTGAAAAAAAAAGCTGAATGAAACAAAATTTTATTCGCTTTTGTTGGGAAAAATTTATTTTTATCCAAAATTTATCCAAATTCAACATTATTTTTGATTTTTACAAAATAAAAACAAATATGAAAATGAAAAATCAATCAAAGCCGCATCTTCGTATTTGATAAGTTGTTTACCTTTGGAAAATATTTTTAAAAAGAATACGAATCATAAAATTTTAAACGATGATGAGCAAAATGAAAGTTTTTTTTGCATTTTCTATGTTATTTTTAACACTTTCGAGCTGTGCGCAAACCGCTTTTGTGAAATTGAGTAGCGCAAAACACGGCAACACGGCGCGGCGCGGCATTTTGCCACGCGACGAAAACGGCAACATGATAGAGCCGACCGACGGACACGATTTTTACACCATCGAAATGATTGTGAAAAAGTCCTGCACCATCGAAACCGCCATGTTTTGGAAGGGCAACAGCACTTGTCACCCCCTCACGATTGGCAACGAAAAGACAAAAGTTCGCTGCAAAAAAGGGGACAAAATCGTTTTTACCGCCAATAGTTCCGTTCAGCCGCGCCCCGCCAAGCCGCTTGACACGCCAAAAGGCGAAGCAACCCTCGATATTATCATCAACGGCAAGCACTTTTTTGTCGGAATCGAAAAATTTGAAGAAATTTTACCCGAATAAAGCGAATATACTGGGGGGTAGTTTTTTTTTGAAAAAAATTTTATTTTTCTAAAAAATCCGTTTTTCATTCTTCGTGTTGATATTTTTTCAGTCGTCGCAACTCCATGTTTAGCGACGATTGAAAAAATATTAACCCCAAAAAGTAAACATAATCTCAAAAAATACTTTTTATTTCAGAAAATCACCATCAATAATCAGCAATTGCACGCCATTTGCAGCAATGGAGCGGTGCGAACTTTGGTCGTCCGATACGATATAAGTCATGCCTTTGGTGAGTGTAAAAATTTCGCCTGTCTCCAATTCTGATTGAAATTCGCCTTCCAAGCAATGGACAATATGCCCTTTTTGGCACCAATGGTCCGCCACATAATTGTTGGAATAAGTGACCATTCGGACTCTCAAACCGCCCAATTGCACGGTTTGCCACACTGCCACACCGCTAATTCCTTGATGAATGGTTCGTTCAATCGTTGACCAATCAATTGTTTGAAATAATATTTGCATCATTTTCTCATTTTTTTCTAAACATTTAGGCAAAAATACGGTTTTAGGAGGGAATAAAAAAATAAAAAAAAGATGAGTGAGAAAATAAATTTGATGTGGTTTCGCCGCGATTTGCGTTTGCAAGACAATGCAGCCTTGTATCACGCGCTACGTGCGGGTCGAAAAGTTGTTCCCGTTTTTATATTTGATAAAAACATATTAGACAAACTCGACAATCGGTCAGATGCGCGGGTTTCATTTATCCACCAAACGCTGTCAGATATGCAAGTTGAATTGCAAAATATGGGCGCATCTTTCCATATTTTTCATGGTTCTATTGACGAAGCATGGCATTTTTTTTCTACGCATTACGACATTGAGACCGTTTTTGCCAATCACGACTACGAAGGTTACGCCATTCGGAGAGACGAGAATATAAAAACATATTTAAATTCAAGAAACATAAATTTCTTAACTTTCAAAGACCAAGTTATTTTTGAAAAATTAGAAGTGACAAAAGATGACGGAAAACCTTATACGGTTTTTACGCCATACAGCAAAAAGTGGTTAGCCAAATTAGCATCTCAAAATAGTACGCTTGCCGACGAAGCAGGCATTTCTTATTATTTGACCCCTTATCCGACAGAAAAATATTTCTCTGCATTTCAAAAAATGCCCCCCCCCAGTATTAATGCCTTTCCGATGCTCGAAAACATGGGTTTTGTGTCATCGAATATCGAAATTCCAAGCAAAACCGTTGCACGAAAAATCGTTCGGCACTACGACGAGACACGCAATTTTCCAGCCTTGCGCGATGGCACGACTAAATTAGGCATTCATTTTCGGTTCGGTACAATTTCGATTCGCGAAAAAGCCCTTTCCGCTCAAAAATTGAACGCGACGTATTTAAATGAATTGATTTGGCGGGATTTTTACAGTCAAATTTTGGCAAATTTTCCACATATCAGTGCGGGCAAAGCCTTTCGTCCCGAATATGACCAAATAGAATGGCGAGACGCGCCCGAAGATTTTCAAAAATGGTGCGATGGAAAAACGGGCTATCCAATTGTTGATGCGGGCATGCGCGAACTGAACGCAACAGGTCAGATGCACAACCGCGTTCGCATGATTGTGTCAAGTTTTCTAACCAAACATTTGTTGTTAGATTGGCGACTTGGCGAAAGCTATTTTGCAATGAAACTATTAGACTACGACTTTGCGTCTAACAATGGTGGTTGGCAGTGGGCGGCGGGAAGTGGCACTGATGCCGCTCCCTATTTCCGAATTTTCAACCCGACGGAACAGCAAAAAAAGTTTGATGCAAAAGGCGAATATATCCGTCGTTGGGTGAAGGAATATGGCACCCCCCAGTATGCAGCCCCTATGGTTGACCATAAGTTAGCGCGTGAACGCTGTCTTGCTACTTACAAAAAGGCATTGCAGCAAGGGCGTTAATAAGTTTCGGCAAAATAAAAAAACAGAAAAAGTTCAGCGACAGACGTTCATAAACGAGTCGCTGAACTTTTTTTTATAAATTTAGAACTGCGTAATGCGGCGAATCACTTTGAAGACCTGCATTGTGTCGTTCACTTCTTCTGTGAAAGGGTCGTGTTCGAGGTAATTTGCAGAAATCAATTTGAGATGCGACACCCGCGCACTCTTACTTG
This sequence comes from Bacteroidota bacterium, assembly GCA_046051005.1. Taxonomy (GTDB): domain Bacteria; phylum Bacteroidota; class Bacteroidia; order Chitinophagales; family Saprospiraceae; genus JAAFJT01. The sequence goes on along the minus strand of JBJOPA010000314.1, from coordinate 689 downwards.
CTTTGATAACTTGCACATATTTCACCCAAACGGAACCATTTGCACGGACGGCATAAATTTCATTTTCTTTAATCTCGCCAGGTCCCGACAAAGGGCGGCAGACGATAATGTCACCGTGAGCTAACAACGGTTCCATAGAATTGCCGCTAATTGGAAAGGCAACCAATCCATTTCCAGCCACGCCAGGTAATGAAAACATGGTTTGATTTTCGTTTGCAGACGTACCGAACGCACTATCCGCAGCGAACGAACCACTAGCCAACGCCTCAACGCTTGTGAGCGCGATATTTCCCGTTCCGATATTGTCAACGCCGTATAGTTTCAACATTTCGGCTTGGCTATCCACGATAAATGGCGTTCCAATCGCATTTATCATATAATCTTCGCTAATATTATAAGCGCGACAAAACTGGCGTGCTTGCCCATAATCAATTACGCGCTTGCTTTTAGGGTCAAGATAAGCGCGAATGATATGACCGTAGGCTTTATTTCCCAAAACGCGCTCGGCTACATCGCCTACGCCTTTTCCGTGTCGGTCATTTTTAACAATTTCACCACGTTCACTCAACATATCAAATACGCGAACGAATCGTCTGTTTAGTGCTACTCTATCGTCTTTAATCATTTTAGACTAATTTTAAGAGGTTAAAAATTATTTTCTTAAAAAAAATATATTGTTTCAAAAATCT
>JBJOPA010000313.1:0-6329 GCA_046051005.1 Bacteroidota bacterium | reverse complement strand
TCCAATCCTTAAAATCCCTACCCCCCAGTATAGACAGGCATTTTAGCCAAAAACGTTGGGTATAGACAAAAGAAATATTTAAAAAATCAAAAGAAAACAGCAGAAACAAACAAACCAATGATGCTAAACACAATCATAAAAATTGCATAAGCGAATAAAAACACGAAAAACCGCGCAAATGTTTCTCCCCAACCTTCTTTGTAAAACGCTTTCATCGCGAAATACAAATATACAAAAGGTGCGATAGATGACAACAACGTAGAAGACAAACCAAATCCATTTTTTATCAAAAATGACGAAAAAATACTAGTCACCGCACTAAACGCAAACCAATGACATAAAAAAACAATGTGTTCAACATAAAAACGCCGTTGACCGCGATAAAGCAACAACAAAGCCCACCCTAAAAATGGAATCGTAAAAATCGAAATCCACAACATTTTGGACATCAAATAGCCAACAAAGTCACCGCCGCGCTGCATAATGTGCGCTATTGCGCGGATAATCGCCCTGCCTTTGAGGTCTGTTGCTGTTTTTAGTTGATATTTTTCTACCAATTCTTCATCAGACGACAACAAAAGGTCGCTTTTTTTAAATTTTATTTTCCGAATGACTGTAAAAACTTTCTGCTCTTCCGGAGATAACAAATATTTTGCCGCCACCGTATCTGTCAACGCTTTCAACGAATCTTTTTTAGAATTTTTCGACCCCAACGATATTCCCGTAAAAATACCGCCCACGAAACTACCACTTTTGGCATTGTTTTGCTGCTCCATTTTTTGCAGTTTTGCATCAATTTTTCGCCCAAAAATGGTGTCCGCTTCTACCAAAACACTGTCCGACCACGCCGCCAACGTCGGGCGATTGCGCGTGACGGAGTCAAATGTCGTTTTCAAATCCAACTTGTATTCTGCCGCAATCGCTTTTGTTTTGGAAGCCTCCGATTGCGCTTTTACGAGCGACAACGAATCTTTCAATGCCCACGCAGTGAGTGCCAAACTCAACACCGTCAACAAAAAAAACAACTGAACAGGGTGCGCATATCGCTTGTGCCGACCTTTGAAAAACTCAACGGTCAATTTTCCGGGAACAAACAAGTGTAATGCCGTCGAAAAAAACTTTCCGTCAACATGCAGCCACGTGTGAACAAATTCGTGAAATAAATCGTGCAACGAAATTTTACCATCTGTTGATTTTTGCCCGCAATTCGAGCAAAATTTGTCGTTTTCTGTCACGGGACTGTGGCAATTTCGACAATACGGCAAATCATTTTTTACGTGGTGATGACTCATTCTATTTTACTTTAATACTTTCTAAAATCTGACAATCAAACTTTTAGGTGATTCCTTGAAATTTTGTTCGGGCAAAAGTACAAAAAAAATGAAAAAAAATGCCCCCCCCCAGTATCCAAACTATTTTTTAGGCATTTATAACCTGTCAAAGCGATGAAATGAAAAAACCTTTTCACAAAAAAAACGTTTAGAGAGACTGTCGAAAAGGATAAAAAAAAATAAGATAACAACATGACCGAACCTATTGCCGACCTGTTGGGACGCTATCGAGATAGTCCAAAAATACAACAAATTGCCAATGCCATTTTGCCCGATGCGGCGGAAAATGCGCCTCGCGCACGCCTCCACGTAGCAGGCACGACGGGCGCGCAAACGGCATTCGTCATGGCGGGCGCATTCCTAAATCAACCGCAATATCACCTCGTCGTAGCCACCGACAAAGAAGAAGCCGCCTATTTGCAAAACGACCTCGCGCAATTATTGGGCGATGAAAGGGTGCATTTTTTCGTAGATTCGTTCAAAAATCCAGCAAATTTTGAAAAATTGGCGCAAGACAATGTCTTGCAACGCACGGAATTAGTCAACAAAATCGTTCAAAACAAGGGCAAAGGCGGCGATATTATCGTCACGTATGCCGAAGCCTTGTTTGAAAAAGTAGTTGCCCCCGTCGTTTTAGATAAAAATAGAATCGAAATTCAAGTCGGCGAAAAATTAGATGTTGATTTTTTATCCGAAATTTTGGTGCAATATGGTTTCGTTCGCAACGATTTTGTTTATGACCCAGGTCAATTTTCGATTCGCGGCGGCATTGTTGATATTTATTCTTTTGGAAATGAATATCCATATCGAATTGAATTGTTTGACGTAGAAGTCGAAAGCATTCGGACTTTCGACCCGACGACACAACTTTCGGTACAAAAAATTCGGCGCGTCAACATTGTTCCCAACATCAATACCCGCTTCACTCGCGAGGAAAAAGTGTCGTTGTTGCATATTTTGCCCGCTTCCACCACCGTTTGGTTGCGCGATTTACAACTGTTGGAAGACCGACTTTTTTTATGCCATGAACGGGCAGACCAATTTGCCCAAAAAATAACGAGCGACGATATTGAAGAACTAAAACGGATTTTCAATGACCGTGCTTTCATCAGCATGCAAGAAATTTTGGCTGATATTGACCATTTTAACGTCGCGATACTGGGGGGGGGGCTTCCGACGGCACAAACGTTGGGAAATTTTCAAAAAGTCAGTTTTGAAAGCCGCCCACAACCCAGTTTTAATAAAAATTTTAATGTTTTAATTCAAAATTTTCACGAAAACACAGCACAACACGTCAAAAACTTTTTGTTCACCGAAAATGAAGCGCAAATGAAACGCTTGTTTTCGATTTTCAAAGATTTGGGGGCGAAAGTTCAATGTCAACCCGTTTATATTTCCTTACACGAAGGTTTTGTTGACCTCGAACTGAACGTTGCGATTTATACCGACCATCAAATTTTTCAACGCTATCATCGCTACAAACTCAAAAAGGGATTTGCAAAAGACCAATCGTTGAACATGCGCCTCTTGCGCGAGTTGCAACCCGGCGATTTTGTAACCCATATTGACCACGGCGTAGGGCGTTTTTCGGGTCTCGAAAAAATAAATGTAGGTGGACATTTGCAAGAAGCCGTCCGATTGATTTATCAAAACAACGATTTGCTCTACGTAAGCATCAATTCGTTGCATAAAATTGCAAAATTTGTAGGCAAAGACGGCACGCCGCCGCGCCTGCACCGCTTGGGCGCAGACACGTGGGAAAAACTGAAACGCGCCACCAAAAAGAAAGTCAAAGACATCGCCGCCGAACTCATTTTGTTGTACGCTGCCCGAAAAAATGCGCAAGGTTTTGCCTTTCCGACCGACAGTTATTTGCAAACGGAACTCGAAGCCTCGTTTTTGTACGAAGACACGCCCGACCAAACCCGCGCCACGATAGACGTAAAAGAAGACATGCAACGCTCCTACCCGATGGACCGACTCATTTGTGGCGACGTGGGTTTTGGAAAAACAGAAATCGCGATTCGCGCCGCTTTCAAATCTATTGTGGCAGGAAAACAAGTGGCGATTTTGGTTCCGACCACCATTTTGGCGTTGCAACACTACAAAACATTCAAAGAAAGGCTCGAACCTTTTGCCGCCACAGTGGATTATTTGAACCGTTTTAAGTCCGCAAAAGAGAAAAAAGAGACCATCGAGCGCGTCAAAGCGGGTTCGGTGGACATCATTATCGGTACACATGCCCTCATTTCCAAAGACGTAGGATTTAAAAATTTGGGATTATTTATCATTGATGAAGAACAAAAATTTGGCGTAGCGGCAAAAGAAAAAATTCGTCGCATGAAGGTAAACGTAGATACGTTGACTTTAACGGCTACGCCGATTCCGCGCACATTGCAATTTTCGTTGATGTCTGCACGGGATTTGTCCATCATCAGAACGCCGCCGCCCAATCGTCAACCGATTCAGACGGAGTTGCGCGTTTTTGACGAAGTGGTGTTGAAAGAAGCCATTTACAACGAAGTTCATCGCGGCGGACAAGTCTTTTTTGTTCACAATCGCGTCCAATCTTTGGAAGAAGTGGCGGGCATGATAAAAATGCTTTGCCCCGACATTGACGTAGCCACCGCGCACGGACAATTGAGTGCCGACAATTTGGAAAAAACATTGGTCGAATTTGTGGACAAAAAATACGATGTCTTGGTTTGTACCAACATCATCGAAACGGGGTTGGATATTCCGAATGCCAACACGATTATCATCAACAATGCGCATCATTTTGGGTTGTCCGACTTGCACCAGCTACGCGGGCGCGTGGGCAGGAGCAATCGCAAAGCCTATTGTTATTTGTTTTCGCCGCCCGTCAGCGTGTTGACTCCCGAAGCCAAAAAACGTTTGCAGACGATTGAAAAATTTTCGGATTTGGGTGATGGGTTTAACATTGCGATGAGCGACCTTGATATTCGCGGAGCGGGTAATATGTTGGGCGGCGAGCAATCGGGTTTTATTGCCGATATTGGTTTTGAAACATATCAAAAAATATTGGACGAAGCGATTTTAGAACTCAAACAAACCGATTTCAAGGAAATGTTTGGCGAAGAACTCGAACAAAAACAGCAATTTGTATTCGATGTGCAAATTGACACCGATACAGAAATGTTGATTCCAGATGATTATGTGCAAAATACGCAAGAGCGTTTGAACCTTTACACACGGCTTGATGAGTTGGAAAATGAAGAAGAATTGCAAAAATTTGGAGATATGTTGACCGACCGTTTTGGAAAAATGCCGCCCCAAGTCGAAGAATTATTTGACGGTTTGCGCTTGCGTTGGCAATCTAAAGCGTTGGGTTTTGAGCGCGTGATTTTGAAAAAAGGCAAATTGTCTTGTTTTTTTGTAGGCAATCCGCAATCTCCGTTCTACGAAACGCGATTGTTTAAAAATCTATTACATTTTGTGACAACGGTTGGGCAGCGACGGCATAAATTTTCGTTTAAGCAAACGCCACGACATTTTATGTTGATTCGAGAAGACGTGCATACCATCGGCGGCGCGCAAAAAATCATTCAATTATTGCGCGACGTAGCCAAAGGCGAGTTGTTGGAAGCATAAAAACGTCCCCCCCCAGTATATTTCCCTCAAAAAGGGCGTTTATACTGGGGGGGACGTTTTTATGATTCTAACAACTCACCTTGTACGCGAACGCAAGAAACTTTATATTAGATGATAAACAATAAATCAAATTTTATTTTACAGAAATAATTTCTCCAATCTTAGTCTTAAACCAATTCGTACTTGTAAGTACTTTTTCGTTTAAATTATACTTTTGTAGTAAATACCTGTCGAATAATTTTGCCTCTTTTTTTAAACTGTAAGATTTTAAAAATATTTCAACATCATCAGAATGTAAATATGTTACAACTTCTAATTCATTTTCATCTTTAAATCTTCTTGCATCCTGCGGATTATTAAACTCCTGATAAGAACTTCTACTTGATTTTAGTTTAGAAGAGATTATCAAATCTTTTTTCTCATTTTTTTGTCTTACCATATCTTTGATGTAGACATCAATATCAAAGTTTTCTAACTTAAGTTCTTCTATGTTTTTAGGGTGATAAAGGTAATTTTCGTAGCAATAATAACTTAAAATCATAAGGTTGGGATAAATTTTCCTAACCTTTGATATTTCTATATCACTTAAATAATCCCTATCTCTTATACCAAAATAAGTTGGATTTGCAACAGTTTTGATAAATACAGTACCGCTATTTAATACTCCTTGAAAATGAAGTTTGCTAAATCCCAATTCATTAAAAAATGCTGCATTATTTCCCTCGCAAATAATAATAATTTTTTCGTCATCATTTACTAGATTTAGACTATCATCTGATAATTTTTTTTCTTGAATTAAGATTTCTTTTGAAACTTCATCCAGTATTCTAATATCTAAATATTTACTGACAATTGACGATTTAAAACTATTCTGCCACTTTTCACCATAAAACAATACTTTTGCTTTGTGTAAAAAAGTGCTTGTCTTCTCAGCAATTTCTGCATCGGCTCTTCTTTGCGAGTTTTGAAAATCGTTATGTCTAAGTTTTAGATTTTGAATTTCTTTCTCAATCTCTCTTCTTTGAATTTCAATTTCGAATTTTTTATTTTTTTGATAGTCAATTAAATCTTGTTCTGCTTTCTTTTTTGTTGCAGCCATCAATTCATCTAGTCGAATTGATAAATCTTCAATTGTACTACTTACTTGTGACATTTGGACTTTTAAGTCCGTATTTTCTAATTCTTTTTCTTTTAACTTTTCTTCTGTTTCTTCGTATTTCTTAAACACTTCAGCTTTAATTAAGTCCGCGTTGACTTCAACAGTATTTGAAGGTTTTATTTTTTGACGTATTGCTTTATTTGTTAGAATTTCAGTAATCCTATCACTTGAAAAATCCTCACTCCCTTCGTAATAGGAAAGAGTTTTTAATATCTCTGCACTTACTT
>JBJOPA010000312.1:0-2995 GCA_046051005.1 Bacteroidota bacterium | reverse complement strand
CCAACGTGAAAAATGGGTACAATTGTTTGGTCTATAATCTCTCAAAAAAGTCCATTACTTCGCCTCGCGTATGTGTACGCGAGGCTTTTTTTGTGCTTTTTGAGCTATTTTATTTAAGTTTGTGATTCCTAATTTTGCTTAAAAATTCGGTACTGAATCCAAGATAAGATGCCAATGTGTATTGGGGGACGCGGTGCGAAACATTTGGATATTGTATCAAAAATTCATGATACCGTTCTTCCGCGCTTTTGCTGAGGTTGGACAATACACGCCGTTGTAAGCGCGCCAATGAACGCTGCGTAATGATTCGGAAAAACCGCTCAAACTTAGGAATCGTTTCTAAAAGCAGTTGTTCTGCATTGTAATCAATCTGAATGAGTGTACAATTTTCTAATGCTTCCACAAACAACGTGGCAGGTTCTTGATGAATAAAGCTATAAAAATCGCTAATCCACCAGTCTTCTATGGCAAAAGCAACGGTATGGTCGCGCCCTTTTTCGTCAATCAGATAGGCGCGCATCGCACCTTCGACGACAAAAGTTCGGTATCGACACGTAAAATCGGGTTGAACGATGAACTGTTTCCTTTTCGCGTGCGTGATGCGGAGTAACGAAGTAAATTGTTTTGCTTCTTCTTCCGTCAACGAAATATAACGATTGACGTGATTTAAAATTGGTAAATATTGATTTTCCATGCACAAAATTACGACGAAAAAATAAATGTAATCGTAAAAAAGATAAAAAAATGGTAAAAAAGGGCGTTTATACTGGGGGGGGCATTTTTTTTCCCCTCAATCCGCCCGAAGGAGGGAAGTAGCATAAAAAGTTAAAAAAAAAGTGCAAATCAACATTTACGTTGACTTACACTTTCATATTTATTATCTCATTGTCATCAGAAAAAAAAAGTTAAGGCAATAACACACGGTCAATCACGTGAACGATTCCGTTGGTGGTTTGCACATCAGGAATCACCATGTTGGCAGGCGTTGCATTGTTGCGTCCTTTTATGCTGTAAGTGCCATTGTTGAATGCGCCATAGGTCAAAGCCGTGCCGCCGAGTGGCGTTTCTGTGGTGGAATTGAGTTCGGAAGTGAATTTACCGCCATTACTAACCACATGATTTAACAACACCGCCTTTACCGTTTCTTTCGGCAATTTGCGAATATCGGCAGGCACACTAAGCGAAACGCCTAACAAAACACCCAATTCCCGAAACGCCGCATCGGTCGGTGCATAGACCGTAAACGAAGGGCTGCCAGCCGAAGCCGTCAACGCGCCCGCGAGTTCGGCATACAAAACTGCCTCTACGAGGAAAGACAATTCGGGCGTAACAAAAACTTTTGCCCCTTTGAGTGCCAATGCCGATTGCACAATGTCCACACCCGTTGCCAACAACACTTTGTCCACCGCATGAACGGTTCCGTTTTGCGCAGCAATATCGGTCGCAATAATTTTTGAACCATTCACATATTTGTCTGCCCCACGCATCACGATGCGACGCGAAACGCCCAAAGCCGAACCAGACATCGCATTGTTCACAAAACTTGAACTTTTTAAATTGCCATTTGCAACGTGATAAAGCAAGGTATTGGTCAAAAAAGCATTGTCCAATACTTTCAAATCGCCTTCGGTGTTCAATCCCAAACGCGCAAACGCAGCGTTATTGGGCGCGAAAACAGTGAAAGCACCATTTGGGTCGTTCGGATTTGCGTTAGAAAGCGTCACCGCTACGCCACCTTGCACTGCCGCGCCTTCGAGTGTACTGAAATCTGCATTCGTTACTGCAATGGCAGCGATAGAAGGCAACAAATTGTCATCATTTTTTTGGCAAGCCGCCAATGTTACGACTGCAAAAGCAGCAACGAAGATTTTTTTATAAAGCATATACATAAAAAATTTATTCTTTTTTTTGAGAAATAATTATTAAATTAGAGAAAAATAAGGATTGAGTTGCGTTTAGAATGAATAGGTTAATCCGCCCGCGATGCCTTTGGATTGACCGATGTTGCGACCACTCAAATATTGACTTGCGCTCAAAGAAACGCCAAAACCATTGGCAATCGGTGCAAAAACAGTAATCCCCATACGGCTGTAAGAAACATCGGTAGCAGGAAAAACGCCCTTGAAACCATCGCCCAAAATATTCACGCCGCCGTTAGAAGTTTGGGTTGCCAACCAACCGTCCACATAAAATTTGGAGGCAGCGTAGCCCAATTTGACTTCGCTCGTCAAGGCATTTGGCACGTCGCCACTTCTGAGGCTATACCCCAACTGACCCGTTGCGAAAAAACCACCATTGGTTTTGAAATGCGCAATCGCTAAACCGTTGAAACTCGTAGCGCGGTTGCCGATGGCGAGGATAGATTGCAAACCTTCCGCTACGTTGTAGCCGCCGAGTGGCGTTTTGATGCCCGCACCTGCCATGATTTGGAGTTTCGATTGGCTCATTTCGCTTTCAAAAACGCGATATTTTGCAAAAAGAGACAAATCTTGCAAGCCTTTTCGCTCGTTTTGAAACTGCAATTCGTTCAAAACGTCTTGCGAAGCGTTGCCGTTGACCGTAATGTAAGGCAAACTCGCCGTGATGTCCAATTTGTCGGTCAAACCATAGGTTCCAAAAAACGACGTGCTTTTTACGTTTACATCGTTGAAAACGGGAACGCCTTTTGCATCAATGGGAGCCAAAAAAACATTGTCGTAGCTTTCTCCCGAGTACGAAAGGGCAAAAGTGCCTTTGCCTTTTCCGTTCATAAAACCGTTCAATAGACTTTGCGCGGTGGCATAATTTGTTGCGAAAAACAATGCAAATGCGAAGGTTATTTTTAATACTTTCATCTTGTTTTTTTTTAAACTTTTTTTAAAAAATCTTTTAATTTTTTTTTGAAAAATAAGAAATTGAATTTGTCTGTAAGCCTTACAAAACTACATACGAGGCGAAGAATAGATTTGGATTTTGAGATGTAAGATTTTTTTGAAAAAAATTAAAAAAATTTGAA
>JBJOPA010000311.1:0-4069 GCA_046051005.1 Bacteroidota bacterium | reverse complement strand
CCCCCCCCCCCCCCCCCCCCCCCCCCCCCCCCCCCCCCCCCCCCCCCCCCCCCCCCCCCCCCCCCCCCCCCCCCCCCCCCCCCCATATTTTGCGCATCAAAAATAAAAAAAAGTCTTTCATCAACAGACAAAAGACTTTTTTATTTTTTTTAGAAATTCTTTTTAGATTTTTTCTTAAAAAAATTATTTTCCTTCCAAGACATACAACCGAATTTCGTTGGCTCCACGAATCAAATTTTTATTTTTCATGGTTTCAATTACTTTCAAAGCCGATTGATTTGCCGCCGATTGAGACGAAAATAATTCTTCAAAATAAATCAAATATTTTTGCTTCAAATTTGGATTGAAACAATGCAAATTGAGCAAATTGGTTTTTAAACCCAAATTATTCAAATCCCGAACCCGTTCCATGCCTTCTCTATACGAATTTTCGATTCTAAAATAAATCGCATAATAAGTCGTCCCTTTCAGATTGGTGTAAACCCGTCCGCACGGATATTCCTGCAAACCTTCGGGCGACGCAATGACCATGCCGACGCTGGCTTCGTCAATGCTATTTGGCATTTTAGGCGATTCTGGATTTTCAAGTGGATAAGGCGACGCATTTTTGTTGATGCCCAACTGCTCCGCTTCGTTCGGATACACGGCTGGTTCGGCGCGCATGGTGTCTGCCCGAGCGACCAATATTTCTTGAATATTGGAAGGCGCATAGACCACTGGACTCGCCTGTTTTTCTCGATAGAACAACAAACACGTCAAAATGAGTGAAAAAAATGCCAATCCTTTCTGCCACAAATAGGGCTGACGACGTTGAAAACGCATCAAATCCTCGAAACGTTGCAACTGATTGGAGGCTTTTGCCCATACATCGGGGCGATTTCTCAAAATTTTGTCGCGGGCAGGCGTAAGCACCAAATGAATTTGTTCGCTCCGATTGACGGTCAACAAACCAAATCCATTTTTGACACATTGCTGTTTCAGTTCCAAAAAATAAGGGTCGTTAGGGTCGGCAAAAACATCTCGACTCAACGCAATCCATTGATTATCAGCATTATATTTTTTAAATTGTTCGATTCCGTAAATGTAGCGATAGCGCGACATGGATTTGAGAATGGAATTGCAAACAATCCAAGCCAACAACATCGTGACCACCCACAACAAAAACGAACCCACAATCCCCAACGAATTAAAGGAAAAAGTGACGGTGCGCGAAAAAAATATCATTGCCAACATCGAAACCGCCGCCGCCGCCGCGCCCGTGTCCCAAGTCAATTGATTGCGTTGCAACGTGTAGCGAACTTCGCCGCTCGATGCGACAGAAGTGGCTTCAAAAGTTGCTAAAAAATGTTGCCCATCGTCTTTTGTAAATTCGAGTGCGCCGTCAATCAATAAACCATCGGGGGTTGATTTGTCGAACGAAACCAACGTCTCGCCGCGCTCGGGGTGGCGGGCGTAGTGCTTGTAATGCGTTTTCATAAACTGCAAGGTGGCACGTTTGACGGTATCTTCGCTTAAAAATTCCACGTAGTTGGCTCTTTTTTAGTAAATACTTTTTTTCTGGCTGATGAAATTATTTTCCTTTTTTTTGATTTTTTTTGAGCGAAGAAAGGTAGTTGTAAAAAGAATAAATTATTCTAAAATCGTTGATTTTACGACTCCGAAAAATAATAGCGTTCCTATCTTTTTTATCTACTTCCTATTTCGCTGCAAATATAATGCTGTTTTTGAATTTGTTAACGATTTTTAAATAAAAATACCGTAATTAGGGTATATTTTTATATTAAAATTTAACAAATACTATAATATTCATATATTTTTATCGTTTCTATGGCAGGTTTCACGTCGTGTACGCGCAACAGATTTGCACCATTTTGGAGTGCCAACATGTGCGCGGCGGTGGTTCCGTTGAGTGCGTCATTTGGCGAAACGTCTAATAATTTATAAATCATTGATTTTCGGGACACACCCGCCAACAAAGGTAGGTCTAAAATTTGGAATGCAGTCATTTTTTTCAATAAAATATAGTTGTGTTCCAACGTTTTTCCGAAACCAAAGCCTACGTCGGCAATAATATCTTTCAAACCATACCCCCCCAGTATCGCCAGCTTTTTGATGAAAAAATCAAGGATTTCGAGCTGAATTTGGTCGTATGTGGGGTTGTTTTGCATCACTTTTGGCGTGCCGCGCATGTGCATCATCACGTAGGGCATTTGCAAATCTGCCATCGTTTTGAACATGTCGGGGTCAAGTTCACCCGCCGAAATATCGTTTACCATCGTTGCGCCTGCTGCCACACTCGCCCGTGCGACGTTGGCGCGAAACGTATCAATGGAAACAATTGCCTTCGGAAATTCGCGCAAAACGGCACGAATGGCAGGCAAAACGCGGTTCAATTCTTCTTTTTCACTAATGATTTCGGCATTGGGTCGGCTCGACATGCCACCAATGTCAATGATGGCTGCGCCTTCGCTCAACATTTTTTCGGTTTGTATCAAAACGGATTTTTCGTTCCGAAATTGTCCACCATCAAAAAAAGAATCGGGCGTAACGTTCAAAATGCCCATCACTTTTGGGCGCGTGAGGTCTAACAATTGTCCACCGCAATTTATAATTTTCATGTCGCAAAAATACGCTTTTTTCAACCTTTTTAACCGTTGGATACTGGGGGGGTACTTTTTTTCAAAAAAAAACGAGCAATATTCGTTGAATATCGCTCGCTCATATTAACATCCTAATATTATACAAAGAATTTTTGAAACTTAAATCCCGCGCCGTTGCATTTCTTTTTTCAGCAAGCTATGTTCGCGGCTCATGTCGCCCGTGACGGTGGAGTTTTCTTGTGCGCGCCGAATCAAATAAGGCACCACTTCTTTCACGCTTCCGTAAGGCAAATATTTGGCAACATTGTAGCCCGCCGCCGCCAAATTGAATGTCAAATTATCGCTCATGCCATACAATTGACAAAAATAAAAATGTGGATGCCCCGTTTTGATGCCCATTTCCTGCATCAAAGCTGCCAACAACATCGAAGATTGGGCGTTGTGGGTGGCATTACAAACCATTATTTTACTATAATTTGAGGTACAAAACAACAACGCATCGTTATACATTTGGTCAGTTGCCACTTTATCGGGGTTGATGGGCGTGGCATATCTCATTTCTTCGGCGCGTTTTCGTTCTTTTTCCATGTAGGCTCCGCGCACGAGTTTTGCGCCCAACAAATAGCCTTTTTGCTGCGCTTTGATGAAAGATTGCTTCAAAAATTCGAGTCTATCGTGCCGATACATTTGAAAAGTATTCAATACAACTACTTTTTCACCGTTGTAGCGGCGCATCATTTCGTCGGCAATTCGGTCAATGGCATCTTGAATCCAAGATTCTTCGGCATCAATCATAACAGAAACTTTGCGGTCGCGTGCGACGTGGCAAATCGAATCTACCCGTTTGAAAGCGAACAAATATTCTTGATTCTCTTCGGCAGTCAATGGCGTTCCCGCTTGCACGCGCTCCAACAATTCAAAGCGACACAAACCCGTAATTTTAATGCTGATGAACGGAATATTGCCCGTTTTGGCAGCAAAATCAAGGGCGCGAATGTTTTCATTCATCGTCAGATTGAAATCTACTTCGGTTTGTTTGGCTTCTACGCCATAATCCAAAATCGTTTTGGCATTAAACTTTTTGAGATGTTCGATGGCGGGCATGGAATTGAGCAACGTCGTGCCGCCACAAAAATGCGCAAAAATCGTTTTTTTTATCGCCGTTTCGACAAACGGAACGTTCCATTTCAGCAAGCGCAATGCCCAAGTCGAGCCATACGCAACGAGCCGATGGTTGTTCATCAAGCGAAACAACCACGATGCTTTCCGCAATTCGCCATTCGTATGGTGTGCAAAAGCAATTTTAGTATTCTGAAAATCAATATTCGAGTTCAAATCTATACTTTTTTGATGGACAGATGTTGTTTCCGAATTGGTTATTGAGGCATTGCGTAGATTCTTCCCTTCCATTTTCTGTTTTTTGGGCAATTCTTTTTCTTTAATTTGATTTTTTTGGCGCGTAAACTTTT
>JBJOPA010000310.1:0-2860 GCA_046051005.1 Bacteroidota bacterium | reverse complement strand
ACTTTGTTCCGCATTCGATTTATCCAAATGGCTATCATTGCGACCCAAAAATGCCTTTGCCATTCATCAATCTGGGCGCGCAAAAAAGTCATATCGCCGTTTATCACATGGGTTTATACATGAGTTCCGAATTGTCAGAATGGTTTCTCAAAGTCTATACAGATTGGAACGCCACGTTGCCCAAACCAAAGAAAATTGATATGGGAAAATCCTGCATTCGTTTCAAAAAAACAGAAGACATTCCCTTCCATTTGTTCGAGGAATTGGCAAAAAAAATGACCGTCCAAGAATGGATTGAGGGTTATGAAAAAGTGTTAAAAAAATAAAGAAAAAAAATAAGATATTTAAAAATAAAATCCGCTAAAAACACAGGTTTTTAGCGGATTTTTAATTTTCACTTTTTTGAAAAATGTTATTCCATTTTTTTCATAGTCGTTGAAAATTTTAAGCCATTTGGGTCTTGGGCTTGAAATGTAATTTGTTTTGCATTGAATGCTACAAAATTAACACTTGCGACGGAAAGGAACTTGCCTTTTTCTATTTTGGCGCAATCGGATTTTTGCTTGTCGCCAAATTCGGAATAAATGTCTCTCAAATCGCAACTTTCAATCATTTCTTGCCATTTTCCGATGGAATCAAATTTCCATTTTCCGCCAAAAACGCCTGCGGTTTCTAAAATCGTATTCGATGCGTTGTCTTTGATTCTGATGGTTTGTGAGCGCGTAAAATCGCCGCCATTTCGATATTCAACGACCGATTGTCGCCACATTTTCACTCGAATTTGCTTGCCTGTTTTCACCGTCGTGAAGCTGTCGCTTTGTTCGCTCACGTTCCATTTTCCGCTGAAAATGGCTTGTCTTTTTTCTGTTTCTTGCAAAATTTCTTTTGCGGGGTCGCGCACTTTTTTGGGGTCTTTGTAGTCGTCGTTTTGACAAGCGACGGCTCCAAATGCCAATAGAAACAATGTCTTAAAAATATTTTTTTGAATACAGATTTTTTTCATCTCTCTTTTTTTTGATTTCATAATTCTTTCGTTTTTATGAATATTATAAATAAAACAATTTAACTATATTTTATCCAAAATCTTTCCAAAACGCCCCCCCCCAGTATAATTCGACTTTTTTGGGCTATTTTTTGTTGGATTTCGGAAATTAAGACTACTTTTGTCATCAGAACTTTTTTTCAACTACAATTGTGCTTTTTTACACAAATCTGCATCTTATCATCGAAGGTGCTTAAAACCTTATTATCCGTATTATCCATCATTTTTTTTTAGAAAAAAAACCTACGACTATGCGAAAGTATTTTGATTTTCGAGTATTTATTGTTTTCATTATTTGTTTATTAAATTTATTAAAATTGGACGCGCAAAATACCTCGCCCTACGCTGCCGAATGGAAAGAAATTGAGCAACTCGATTCGGTTCACAACACCAAATCTGCGCTCGAAAAAGTGGAAGCCTTGCTCGTGCGCGTGCGAAAAGACAACGCCGCAAACGACCTCGTCAAAGCCATCATTTTCAAGCAACGGTTTTCGATGAGGATAAAAGAAATCAACATAGATTCGGTGTTCAAAAGCTTGATTGCTGAAGAACGCGCTGCCGTTTTCCCTGCAAAACCCATTTTGCAAAGCCTCATTGCTGCCGCATTTGCAAGATATGCCGATGAAAATCGCTGGACTGGCAGAAAACGAACCAACACCAAAACTGATAAAACCGATTTTTCGACGCTTAGTTTTGACGAATTGATGGCGTTTGCAAGCCAATATTATCGCCAATCGGTGTCTTTTGAGGCTTCTAAAAAGGAGCCGATTCAAAAATTTGACGCGCTCACAGAAGGCGGCAACAACGACGAAGTGCGCCCCACACTCTACGACTTTTTGATGGGTCGGGCGTTGGCATATTTTTCAAACGAATCGAATTATTTGACCGAACCCGCCTATAAATTCGACCTTTCAAAACCCGAATTTTTCGCGCCTGCGGACGAATTTGTGAAACTAAAATTGACTTCACAAGATACATCGTCTAATAAATATTTTGCTTTTCGACATTATCAAAATTGGTTGCAATTCCATGAAAATGACGTGACAACGGCGGCTTATGTTGATGCCGATTTGCAACGATTGGCATTCATCAGGGCAAATTCGACGCTACAAGACAATCGTGTTTTGTATGAAAAAGCGTTAGAAGATTTGAGAAAAAAATACATCAAATCCGATGTTTTTGCGCATATTTCGGTGATTTTAGCAAGATTTATCTTGGAAAATGAAAATTTTGATAGAAAAAATCCAGATGACGAAAATCGTTGGAATCGCAAACGCGCCCGCGAAATTTGCATCAAAGCAAAAGAAAAATTTCCAAACGCGCCCGATGCAGGAAATTTGAAAAATATCATTCGAGAAATTGAATTGACCAATGTTGATTTTGAAACCGAGCAAGTTTATACGCCCAATCGCGCAGGTTTGGCAAGATTGACTTATCGAAACCTCAAAACTGTTCATTTCCGCATCGTTCAACTTTCTGCAAAAGAAGTGGAAAGCATCAAAGAAGACCCGAATTTAAACAAAACAGCATTTTTGGCAAAATTGCCGACCATCAAGCGTTGGAGCCTCGAAGTGCCAGATTTTGGCGATTACAGCGAGGCAAGCACCGAGTTTAAGATAGAATCGTTGCCGATTGGCACGTATGGCGTGTTGGTTTCTGACAATCCCGCATTCAAAAATGTGGGGTTAAATGATTTGGGCGACGTGAAATTTGGCGATGAATTTGACGCAGCGACCAAAGCAAAAATCAAAGCCGCTATTGAAAACGATGAGGTTGAAGAATTGGACGAAGCGACGAAAAATAAAATCATCAAAGCCG
>JBJOPA010000309.1:0-13736 GCA_046051005.1 Bacteroidota bacterium | reverse complement strand
AAAACCTTTTGTAATCTTGAAAAACCTTTTTTTAATAAATTAGATTTAAACTGGATTTTAATGATGCTTAATTCAAAACAAAGATACTTTGATTGACAAAAAATAGCGTTGTTTTTTTTATATTTTTTTTATATTTTTATAATTTTCTATTGCATGTGCGTAAAAAGCCTTAAAAACGTTTGTTTTTAAGGCTTTTTGTCCAAATATACTGGGGGGTAGCGTTTTTTTAAATATTTTTAATATTTCATTCAAAAAAAACAAAATTAACGATAAAAAGACGGCGCAAAAGGATTCATAAAAATAGATTTGTAATACTCAAAACTATTTTCATCGTATTTTATAATTCCACTATTGTATTGATACAATTGAAACAAATTTAGACAAATTAGAAACGCAAAAAGAAAATAGAACGTTTTTTGCCACTTATTTTGTTGCATTTGTGAAATTATTGCGCCTAACGCAAAAGCAAAAACAGGATAACTTTGCACCAATGCGCGACAAGAATAACTGGCTCCATAACGCCAATCTGACCACGCCATAATTATCCATAAATTTAACAAACAAAACACAAGCACCGAACGCCCAAACGGAAAATTTTTAATCCGAAATAAACCAAAAAACATTAATATCGTCACAGGCGTATAAACAAACCAACCTTTTTCAAAACCAAATAAAACTCGAAAATACGGATTCAAAAAATACCATTTGCTGCCTACATCAAAAATAAAATGCCCAGTTGTGTGTTTCCAATACAATAATTGCGGTAAAATCCCTATCAAACCGCCACCAATTGCCGCCAATAAATAAGTTTTGTGGCGACCCACCAATGCCCATTTTTTCCGCGCACTTTCTGCCGAATGCGTTTGCCAAAGCAACGGAATAAAAAACATAATAGCTTCCGTCGGTCTTGAAATCGTTGCCAAACCTATCACCAAACCCGTCCAAACACTCGTATTAAACGTAGGTTTATTGTGCCAACGGTCAGATAAATAAATAATAACGGAATATAAAAAGAAAATATAAATATGACTCATTCCGCTATCAATAGCGAGATATTGCGTCCAATTGGTCGCCAATCCGAGCAAAGCAATCGTAAATGCCGCCGTTTTTTCGTCAAAATAAATTAACAACGTTTTATAAAGCAACCAAAGTCCTACAAAACCATAAAAAAACGCTGCCACAACAATTGCCATTTGATAGGGCAAAGAGAATCCGTCAGCCGCATAACCCAACGCAGACGTGGAAACGTGTGCAATTAAAAAAAAAGGCAATTCTAAAATCGCCACACCGCCCAAATATTTAAAAGTAACTTTCTGATTGGGCAAATTGATGATTTGATAGGCATCTCCGCCTGTCATTTGGTATTTTTTTTCAATATCGTTGAACCAATTCAGTTTTTGAACATCTTTATAAATGAAAACGGAAGGCAAATACAAATAATAACCCAACGCATCGTAAGTGGTTACTTGAAAATTTGGCATTTTTTGTTGCCGATATTGCCAACGCATGGCAATATTTACAAAAAATATAAACAAAAAAAGCAAATAAATAGGTTTTATTTTCATGTAAAAAACAAAATAAAATAGATTGAAATAAATAAACATTTTTAAAACGCAACGCCATTTGCTTTGTTTCAAACTCAAAAAAAGCGTTGTTTTTTTCAAAAAATTTATAAATCTAATTTTTCTCTTATTTTTTTTAAAAAATATGTTCCCCCCCAGTATAATTCTCCCTCAATCTTTCCGAAAGGAGAAAAAAAACAACTTTGTTATTGTACAAAGTTGTTTTACAAACTAAAAACAACATAAAACAAGAAAAAAATATTTAAATATTTTTGAATTAGTTATTTTGTATTTGAATGTTTTTTTCTTCCCCCCTTCGGGGGGATTGAGGGGGGACAACATCGTACAGTAAAAAAAACGTGATTTTAGAGGGAACCAAGCACGATGATTTGTATTTAACTTTTGGCTTTGGAATTGGTCAATTTTAAGCACTTTTTTTCTACCTTTGTCGCCAATTGAGTAAAAAAAAGGAATGAAAAAAATAATAGATTGGATATTTCGACACCCATTTTTGTTTTTTTTGGTGTTGACGTTGGCGTTTTATTTTGATACGCGGGCGGCGGGATTTGTTACGGATTTTTTGGGTTGGCAATTTTGCTTTCAACACGACGATTTTTGGCAAATTTTACATGCGTCTAATCGCGGTATAAAAAGTTTTTATCATTTTACACATCTACAAATGTGGATTTTAACGCGCCTTTTTGGAGATTCCGAATGGGCGTGGTGGTTTTTATTTTCGAGTTTACATGCGTTTAATGCGACATTAATCTTCCATTTTTTCAAAAAGTTGTCCAATATTGCGTCATTTAAAAACGATTCGGCAATCTATTTTTTAGTTGCGTTGTTGTTTTTGTTATCGCCCATTCAAACCGAAGTTTTGGTGTGGCGTGCGTCTTTTCATTATTTGACAGGTTTCGCCATGCAATGGCTTTTTTTGAACAGTTTATTAAAGTATATCGAAACTTCTGAAAAGAAATATGTGATTTGGGCAAATATAATTTTCTTTTTGTCGCTATTTAGCCTCGAATTTTTCTTATTTACGCCTTTTGTTGCCATCGGAATACTTGTTTTTTATTGGCTTTGTAAGCCCGCAGATGCGTTGTTTTTAAATCAATTACGCAACGTTGCCCTTCGATTTGTAGGGATTCCTTTTGTTTTGATATTTGGATATTTTGTAACATATAAATTGATTTATGGCGTTTGGATTGCTCATTACGGCGGCAAATCGTATGCAAATTTATTTTCATTTTCCACCGTTTCCACTTTTGGAAAATATTTAATAAAACAGCTTGCGCTGGTGCGATACATGCCCAACGGCATCAAAACCTTTGATATACTGGGGGGTAGTCTTGTTTTTGCTTGGATTGTTATTTTATTGTTTTTAACGTTTTTGTTTTTGGGTTTATTTTCTTTTAAACGCTTGGGAAATGCTTTAAAAATAAGTATTTTTTCTTTTTTTACTGGATTTTTATTGTTAATGCCCGTTTTGACGTGGTATTTTTCGGTGGTCGGTTTGGTTGAAAATGATAGATATGGTTATTTTGCATCTCCGTTTTTGTTTCTTTTTGTCCTCGTTTTATTGCATCGTTTGCCAAAAATGGCAATGGTTTCAGTAGGTTTTGTTTATTTATCGTTCCATATTTTTTATTTATTAGAAACTACAAATTTGTGGTTTTTGTCAGGAAAGACATTTTCGAGTTTAATAAAAAAATATGAAAACAATAAATCATCTGATGAAGTTTTAATCTTAAATTTGCCCGACGCAATGCGTGGCGTTCCGATGTTTCGGATTTATCGCTACGGTTCTGCCTTTAAAGATGCCTATAATTCGTCATTTTTAGCAACTAAAATAGATAGTTCTCAAAAGATATATGATGTAATGCGATATGGCATGACAAATGGCGACAATAGTGTACACGTAATTGTTGATTCGCCCGACACGATTCGTATAAAATTTAATCAAATTGGTACGTGGTGGGTGTCGCCTGTTTGGGGCGAGAACGATTATGAAAACGAATCGTTTAAAGTGAAAATAAATTGGGATAGTTATACGTTGACGTTAAAACCGTCCACAAATCGCAGAAAATTATTATTTCAAGTAACCGACCAATGGAAAACCGTTGACCTCACGCGATTGGGCGAACAATGGTAAAAAATATTAAAAAGTTTTTTTACTTCCTCCCTTCGGAGAGATTGAGGGCGGACAATATGCCCCCCCCAGTATATTTGCCTTTTTGAGGCAATAATTTTACGGAAATTGCGCCATTCATTGCCCGTAGAACCGTATCTTTGCGGAGAAATTAATATTTCCTGTAAAAACAAAAACGCACTTACTTCATTTATTTTTTTTTAGCGAAAAGAAAAATAATAAAAAAATGACAACTCAATTGGAAAAAGAAGGTGAAAAAAACGAAAACCAAAGGCAATCCGTCGAAAACGCGGAGACCAAAGTGTTGGAAACGTTGCGCGAAATTGTCTTGCGCGATGACAGACTTGAATTGCAAAAAGTTCAACAAATCCTAAACGACCGTTTGTTGTTGTCCGAAAAAGTCAATCCTATCGTCGAAGAACATCTGGATTTTTTAAAACAAAATTTTCCGAAAGAGTTTTCCAAGATAGTTGACAAAATGATTGAGCAGAAAATCAAAAATTCGCAAAATGAAATTCTGAACGTCATCTACCCACAAGTGGGTCAAATGATTACGAAATATGTTAATTTTCAAATTCAATTGTTGCGCGAGCAAATCAATGAACGCATCGAGTTTTTAACTTCCAAACAGGGTTTAATGCTGCGTTTGAAAGCCAAATTATTTGGACTTTCGGAAGCAGATTTGGCATTGGCTTCGGTCAAAATTTCGACGTTAGAAGAGGTCTTTTTGATTCAAAAGAATAGCGGTTTGTTGCTCGGAAGCGCAAGTCGCCAACCAAAATTAAATCGCGACGTAGTTGCAGGCATGTTGACGGCTATCAAAGCATTTATCGAAGATGCTTTTGAGCGCGAAAACCAAGAATTAGAAGGCGTGAATTATGGAAATTATCAAATTTTTCTTCAAAATTTTCCTACTTTTTATGCTGCCATTGCCGTAAGTGGCGCGCCAAGTGTGGGCGAACAACAGCGTTGGCGCGAACAATTAATTCAGCTCGTTATTGACACGCCCGAACTCCGAAACGCAATGCCCGACGATGCCCTCGTCTCTAAAATTTTATACGAATCGTTTATCGAATCGCAACAATTGAAAAAATAATTTTTAAAATTTTATACTGAAATGACTTTATCATTGAAAAATTTTATTTGCGTTACAAAGCCAATATGGTTTTGTAACGCAATTTTATTTGCTTTTTGGATAAACCCTTTGTTTTTGTTGGCACAACAAAAAGACACGCTTCCCGTCGTCGAAATCAGGGCTTCGCCGCTTCAAAAATTTGCAGTTGGACAACTTTCCAATCAAATTGACAGCACTTTTTTAGAGCTTTCTAAAAATCAATCATTGGCGCAAACGCTACAATTTGCGGCTCCGCTTACGATTCGGAGTTATGGTTCTGGCGTAGCAACGGCGGGTGCGCGAGGAATGGCTTCTAATCACACGGTGATAGTTTGGAACGGCGTAAGTTTGCAAAATCCGCTCAACGGAATCTTGGATTTGAATGGTGTTGACATTAATGGATTAGACAATATTACAATCAAACAAGGTGGTGGCGCGGCGTTGTTTAGCAGTGGCGCGGTCGGTGGAGTCATAGAATTGCGCCAAGATGCCCCCCCCCAGTATAAAAGCCGTTTTTTGGATTTTTCGATGGGGTATGGCAGTTTTTCGACGCTCAATTTGCGGCTTCACGCGGGCGAAACGCGGGCGAGATTTCGACACAAATTTTCATTTTCGCATCAAAATTCTAAAAACGATTTTTTGTTCCGAAACATCATCGAAATTGGAAAACCATTAGAACGCGCCATCAATGCGGGCTATCAAAAAAACAATTTTCAAGAACACATACAAATTCCATTGAATGCTTTGCAGACATTGAATATTTATGCGTGGTATTCGGCGAGCAAACGTGGTTTGATGCCGCCACTTTTGGGACGAAATGACAGTGCAACATTAGAAGATTCCGCATTTAGAGGCATCGTTGAATGGACGCGAAATTGTGACACCAATAAAACCCAAATTACAAAAATAAGAACC
Source organism: Bacteroidota bacterium (assembly GCA_046051005.1). Taxonomy (GTDB): domain Bacteria; phylum Bacteroidota; class Bacteroidia; order Chitinophagales; family Saprospiraceae; genus JAAFJT01. The sequence continues at coordinate 7,996 of JBJOPA010000309.1, read as the reverse complement.
GCGTTTTTAGACGATAGAAATATTTACAACAGCGACCGCATTTCAAATAGTCTCAATGCTGTTCGCACCGTTTTGATAGAGGCGGAACACAATATGGATTGGTCAAAATATGGTTTCGTTCGGGTGGGCGCAAATGTGACCTACAATCAAGCGCGTTCCAATAATTTAGAAACTGCAACTCGTGAAAATCCAACGCGCAATCGAATGGCATTTTTTGCAAATTATCGGTTAGAAAAACCTAAATTGTTGCGTTTTAATGCCAATTTTCGACAAGAATGGGTAGATATGCAAGCAATTCCGACCACTTTTTCGTTGGGAATGGAAAAAGATATTCGTTTCAATTCGAGTTTAAAAACGGTTTTTCGCGCTGATTTTTCGCGTAATTTTAACTTGCCTTCGCTCAACGATTTGTATTGGACGCAACTCGGAAACCCTAATTTATTGCCCGAAAAAGGCTGGTCGCGTGAGGCAGGTTTGAGTGTTATTTATCGAAAAGAAAATGAAAAAATCAAGTCAAAACATCAATTGAACATTACATTTTTCAATATTGATTTGAACAACAGAATTTTGTGGTCACCCGATAACATAGGCATTTGGCGACCGCGAAATGTGACACAAATGAAGAGCATCGGGACTGAAATTTCATTGCAAAACTCCGTAACGTATCAAAAATTTAAAACAATTGTTTCAGCCCATTATCAGTTGGCAAATGCGACGAATAAATTGACAAATTTGCAGTTAATTTATACGCCAAAACACAGCGTTTCTGCACAATTACAGGTCAATTATGCCCAAACGTATGTTGGTTTTCAACAATCTTACAACAGCAAACGATTCATGGACGATGCCAATGAAATCAGCACGCCCGCTTTTGCATTGAGTAATTTTTACATCGGTTTTTCGCCCAAATACGCCGCTTCGCGCATGGATATTCGGCTCCAAATTTTAAATTTGTTTGATAATGATTATCAAGTATTACAAAATATTCCCAATCCAAAACGCGCTACAAATCTCAATTTCTCTATCAAATTTTAAATTTTATTATAAAAATTTCTAGAAAACGCCTAAATACTGGGGGGTAGTTATTTTTCAATTTTTTTGAAAAAAAAGGCTTTTGTATTGTCAATTTGTTATTTTTTTTCTTACTTTTGTGGGCTATTGAGACACGGATGTTAAAGAAAAATTAAAAACAAAACAATGAAAAATGAAGAATTAGCGCGGCTATTTTATCGGTCGCTTGATAAAATAATTGAATCCAATACCGCCGATTTTTACCAAACTTTGAAGCAAAAAACCGACGAAAACGCCCCCCCCCAGTATCCAACCGAAATTTCGCTTCAAATTCAAGAATTTTATCAATTGTTGATAAAGATTTCGTTTGAAGTGACCCGCGAAGAGGGCATTTATTTCAATACGTTGTTTGCAAGATTTGCTTTTGTGGGGCAAAAATTTCAATTGCCGTCAGGCAGAATGTTTTTTTTACACGAATTTCGCCGAAAAGCCGCCAATCTTCCCCTTGTCCCCGACCACGAATTGCCGATGATTTGGCAATTGGGCATTCGCGTGGTTGCCGATTTTACGAAATCCGTTTTTGGCGCACCGATTCCCGATTTGCTACAAAAACGCCTTCCGAAAGGCAATTTTTATCAGCAAAGACCCGTCGAAATTACCGAAAAAATGGACAGCCTGCGCGTGCTTGTCGTTGCCGATGACGTAAAAAATAAATGGTTTTTGGCAAATCCAGAACACGACCCCAGTCAAATTATACACATACAATACGACATTTCTGATAGAAATGAAAATTTTCGCGCCAGCGTTGAAGCCATTCAGCGCGTTTTTGGCTTTCCGATTACCCTACAATTGTTGGACGTGGAACGCGACACCGACGGCATTTTTCGCCCGCGTGCGTTCGTCATTGAACCCGATTATTTGCTCGACGTGACCACAATTTCGGATTGTTTTCGCGAATCGGGCGCGGAACCTGCGTTGGCGTTGCTCCGAAAATTTTTGCCGAAAGACGATACGCCCGCCATTATGACGGGAAATATTGCCAACTTTTTCCTCGACGAACTCATCGCCAACCCCCAAGCCGACTATCGCGAAACGTTTGCAAAAACCTTTAAACTCAATCCGTTGGCGTTTTGTCGCTATTCGGAAGAGCAAGTAAAAACGATTTATACCAATGCAAAACGTCATTTTTCGAGTATCCAAAAAATGGTGGGCGGCGAATTTCAAAAAAACGGAATCGCGCCCGACAACGTATTTTTGGAGCCTTCATTTTTGAGTGAAACGCATGGTTTGCAAGGACGTTTGGACGTTTTTTTCAAAAATCCGATGTCAAATGTGGCGGCAATTGTGGAGTTGAAATCGGGAAAACCCTTTCGCGCCAACATGTACGGGCTGTCGCCAAACCATTTTATCCAAACGTTGCTCTACGATTTGTTGATTAAACATGCGTTTTCGGATAAATTGCAAACGACAAATTATATTTTGTATTCTGCGCTTGATGAGCATAATTTAAAATATGCTCCCCCAGTAAAATCCCAACAATGGGAGGCAATGAACGTAAGAAACCAAATATTAGCAATTGAACAATCGTTGATTAACGTCAATAAAGAAAAATTTTCGGAACAAAACGCTTTCTCGCGCATGGTGCGCGTGTTGTCGAAAAGTGCAACAGGCTTTGAGCGACGGGATTTAGAAAATTTTGAAAAAGTTTGGGACGAAATGACGGATTTGGAACGCCGTTATTTTGTCAAATTTGCGGCTTTCGTAGCGCGAGAACATCAGTTGGCAAAAGTCGGCGTGGAAGGTGCGGAGATTAATGGAATGGCGGCATTGTGGCGAGACAGTCAAAACTTGAAAGAAGAAAATTTTGAAATCATGGCTTTTATGACAATTTTAGAAAATAAAAGCAATGAATTAGACGCATTTATTTGGCTCGAAAAATCAAAATGGACGCAAACGTTGGCAAATTTTAGGGTCGGAGACATCGTCGTGATGTATCCAACGCATGAAAAATGGGTCAATAATATTCAAAAAACGGTCGAAACGACCATTTCTGTTCCTCTTTCGGGCGAATTTGAGCGACTGGAGGGACAAGATACTGGGGGGGAGCATTTTTCGCCTACGAGAAACCAAATTTTCAAAGCAAGTATTTTAGAATTGTCTGGACAAAGCGTGAAAGTCCGTTTGCGGTCGCATCAACTCAATCAAATTTTGTTTGAAACCACGCCTTTTTGGAATCTTGAACACGATTTTATGGACAGTTCTTTCAACGCTCAATATCGTGGTTTATTTGAATTGATGCGCTCGCCGATTGAAAAACGGAACTTGTTGCTCTGCACGCAACCGCCGCATAAACCCGTCAATTTGGGCAACATAAAATTTAAAAATCAAGAAAAATTAACGCCTGGACAATATAAAATTCTTAAAAAAATAATTCAATCCAAAGATTATTTTTTACTTTGGGGTCCGCCCGGAACTGGGAAAACGAGTGTCATGCTTCAATATTTGGTGGAGTGGCTATTAGAAAACACGACTGAAAATATTTTATTATTGGCTTATACGAATCGGGCGGTGGACGAAATTTGCGAATCCATCGAGCAATCGGGCGCGTGGATTCGCGATGCGTATGTGCGCGTAGGTTCGCGATTTGCGACCGATGCGCGTTTCACCAATCAACTTTTAGATGTGAAAATTAAAGATGTGACGACACGCAAAGAGTTGAAAACGGTCATCGAAAATCATCGAATTTTTGTCGGAACGGTTGCTTCTATTGCAGGAAAATCTGATTTGTTGAAGCTCAAAAAATTTCATCGCGCCATTATTGACGAGGCTTCGCAGATTTTGGAGCCGTCTTTGGTGGGTTTGTTGCCATATTTTGACCATTTTACGCTCATCGGCGACCATCGGCAGTTGCCCGCTGTGGTTTCGCAATCGCCAAAAGAGTCCGCCACGACAGACGAATTGCTAGAAAGTATTGGTTTATCGAATCTTCGGAACTCATTTTTTGAGCGATTGTATAAAAATGCGCAGCAAAATGGTTGGTCGCACGCATTCGATATTTTGACCAAGCAAGGCAGAATGCACCGCGATGTAATGGCGTTTCCGTCGCGTTTTTTCTACGACAATCAACTCGATATTTTGCCTCAAAATGTTCGACAAATGGCGGATATTTCGCCTGAAAATTTTAAAAATCGTTCAAATTTTTCAAAAAAAATGCTTTCACACCGCGTTATTTTTGTGAATACGAAACCCGATAAATTGAGCCTTTCAGGAAAAACAAACCGTTTTGAAGCGGCGGCAATGGTGAAATTGTTAGAAATTTTTGAACCCATTAGCGAAAATATTGGCATCATCACGCCGTTTCGAGCGCAAATTGCGCAAATTCGGCAGACCATGACCGACCATGACCGCGACCCCGACCGTCTCACGATTGACACCGTCGAACGCTATCAAGGAGGTGCGCGTGACGTGATTTTTATTTCGCTTTGCACCAATCGTGCTTCGTTGCTCAACGCGGCTGCGTCACTTTCTGACGAAGGTATTGATAGAAAATTGAATGTTGCCCTCACGCGGGCGCGAAATCACGTCGTGTTGGTTGGCAACGCCGATATTTTACGCGAATCGCCGACGTATAAAAAATTATTAGATTTTATTGAATCCGATGAAAATGCGTTCGCCGCCCATTTTGATGCGGAAACTGAAGGATAGGCATAGCCCATTGTCCCCCCCCAGCCCCCCCGAAGGAGGGGAGATAGTTTTTAAGAAAATTGTTTTAAACAATTCGCCAAATAGTTGATGTCTTCGTCCGTGTGTAAGGCGGACAAAATGACGCGGCTCAATGGCGCAGCATCGGCAGTTGGATAAGGAAAATTTGAAATAAAAATATTTCGTTCATATAAAAAATCATACAAACTATGGTCTTTTACATGGAAAACTGGAAAGTTCGGTAATTCATCAAACAAAAGACTTGTATTGATTTTAGATTTAAAAAGATGTATATTTTTTTGTAAATCAGTTAAATATTGTGGATAAATATTTTTAATTTCTAAAAAAGCAAACAACATGGCGGGCGGAATCGGAGACGCTCCGCCAAACCAACCCGACCGTCGAACGGAATCTATGACCATTTGACTTCCCAAAATCAAGCCGCCCGAAACGCCCAACGCTTTGCCCATTGACGTGGAAACAATGACTTCATGTTGCTCGGAAATTAGCTTTTTTTGTAACACATCGAACAAACAATTTCCATTAGATTGCCACAAACCGAAGCCGTGCGAATCGTCGCAAATCAACGAAATTTTATGTCTTTTGGGCAATTTTTCTATCCAATCAAAATCGTGTGGTTCGCAAAAAAGTGGGTCAACGGAGTTGAAAAGCAAGGCAAAATGTTGAGAACTCGGAATATTTTCAAGCATTTCGACCGTTTTTTTTGCAAAATTATTGAATTTTGGGCTTGGATACTGGGGGGGGGGCATTTTTCGCCAAAGTGCGGGGTGCGTTTTTGGAAAAACGATAAAATTGGAATCTGGAACGTTTGAAAGATAAGTTTTCAACAAAATTTGCCCTGCCAACATGCCCGACGAAACGGTCAAAGCGGCTTCGGAACCGCAGCTTTTTTGCAACCAATTTTCTGCTTCGTCATACACATCGAGTTGTAAATTGTTGTTGCGCGACACCGAAAAAACGGTTCCGTAACGCGCCAAACCTTCTAACAAAGCGGTGCGAAATGCGGTTTGATGCCCCATTCCAAAATACGCCGTTCCGCTAAAAAACAGTTTTTCTACGCCGTCAATTTCCAAAACGCGGCTCGGTAAATGATTTATTTTTTTCATAAGATTGTAAGTGTTATCAAAAAATAAAGCAAAATTAGGATAAAATCGCCGAAAAACCGTTAAAAAAGTGCATAAAAAAAAGGCCTTGCTGCGTAGCAAAGCCTTTTTTTATGTTGCAATTCAGAAATTACGCTTCGGCAACTTCTTCGGTCGTGATGCTTTCATCAACCAAAATTCGTCCGCAATGTTCACATGCGACGATTTTTTTATGCATTCCGATTTCGAGTTGCGTTTGTGGCGGTACTCGATTGAAACAGCCTCCGCACGCATCGCGCACGACGGTTACGACAGCCAAACCATTTCGGTAGTTGGTACGAATTTTATCATATCCGCGCAACAACCGTTCGTCCACACCTTTTCGTGCTTTGTCGGTTCTTTTACGGAGTTTTTCTTCGTCTTTTTCTGTTTTTTCAATAATTTTTTGCAATTCAATGCGTTTTGTATCCAACTCTTTACGCTTTTGGTCAATCCGTTTTTTGGAGACATCAGCGGTCTCTTTTCTCGAATCAATGTTGCGTTGTGCGTCGCGGATACGTTTTTCGCAGAGTTCAATTTCAAGGGTTTGCAATTCAATTTCCTTGTTGAGCGCGTCAAATTCTCGGTTGTTTTTCACATTATCGAGTTGTTTTTTGTAGCGTTCAATCAGGGCTTGTGCGTCCTTGATATTGGTTTTTTGCTTTGAAATCTCGGTTTCGTACTCTTTCAACTGCGAATCTGCACGCTGCAACCGCGTTTCCATTCCTGCAATTTCGTCTTCCAAATCGTTTACTTCCACTGGCAACTCGCCTTTCAACGTGCCAATTTGGTCAAGTTCAGAATCCACTAATTGGAGTTCGTAGAGTTGTTTCAATTTCTCGGGTGTCGAGAGTTCCTTTACTTTTGCTGCCATATCTAAAAAATCTTATGCGAAGCGATTGAGCTGACTAAATATGTCAAAATTTTATGATTGTAAAGTATTGATTTTCAAGAAGTTGAAGTTTTTTAAACCCAAAAACACAACCTTAAAAATTCGATACTACACAAAGAACCGCAAAATTACAAATAATTCACGGGATTTGTACTAATATTTGTAGAAAAAACTTCAAAATTTCCTAATTTTTTTTCAATCAGCCAATTTGTGAGTTGTGTTTGCAATAATTCGGTCGTAAATTGCTCGCTTTCGTAGTGACCAATGTCGGCAATAACGATTTTTCCTTCGGCATCAAAAAATTCGTGATATTTATAATCTGATGTCACAAAAACGTCTGCGCCTGCCGCGATTGCTTGGGGCAACAGAAAACCGCCCGCGCCGCCGCAAATCGCTACGCGCCGCACCGCTTGCCCGCGCAAATCGGTGTGTTTTACGCACGAGGCTTGCATATTTTTTTTAACGTGTCGTAAAAAATCGAGTTCGGGCATTGGCGTTTCGAGTTCGCCAATCATGCCTGCGCCGACGGTTTGGTTTTCGTTTTCGAGGGTATGAAGATAATAAGCAATTGTTTCGTAAGGGTGTGTTTTTCGTAGGGACGAAAAAATTTTATTTTTTAAATGGCTTTCAAAAATGATTTCTATTTTGTTTTCTGCGATTTCTTCGGGAATCCCGATTTCGCCGATAAACGGTTTTGCATTGCCAAAAGACTCGAATGTGCCAATGCCTTCGGTGCGAAAACTGCAATTTTTATAATCGCCAATTTGCCCTGCGCCCGCTTCGTAGAGGGCATTTAGGACGATTTGGGTATGCGATTTTGGCGTAAAAACGCTCAATTTCATCAAATTTTGACGGACGGGCGCAAGGATTTTGCAATTTTTGAGTCCAATTTTTTCAGCAAATTTGGCGTTTACGCCGCCTGACAACACGGAATCGAGGTTGGTGTGAATGGCATAAATCGCTACGTCATTTTTGATAGCTGCCATCACCGTTTTTTCGACATAATTTCGACCTGTAAACCGTTTCAGACCGCTGAAAACGATGGGGTGATGCGCCACAATGAGGTTGCAACCTCGCGCCTGCGCTTCCGCAACAATGGCTTCGGTGCTGTCTAAACAAGTCAAAATGCCCGTAACTGCCGCTTCGGGGTCGCCGACGAGCAGCCCTGCGTTGTCGTAAGTCGCTTGATACTGGGGGGGGGCAATTTTTTCAAGAAAGGAGACGATATCTTTAATTTTTAACATACCTT
>JBJOPA010000308.1:0-6268 GCA_046051005.1 Bacteroidota bacterium | reverse complement strand
TAAACGTCACTTTTGCATTCGGATTGGCAACTTCCAAACGGCTTTGGTCTTCTCGATTGAAATAGGTGTTGAGGGCAATCGGGTCATTCTTGATTTTTTCCGAAGCCTTTACGTCAGGTTTTCCCGAACTATTCAAAACAACGCTGTTTTTATTGACATTTCCCGCCAAGACTGCTTTTATCGTACCGCTTTCAATTTTGGTGTTGTAGGTCATCACCAAATCCGCGCCGTTTGTTCTGGTATCAACGGCGTTTGTGAAAAACGCAGCAGAGGCAGCATTTGCATTTCTCAAAATGGCAGCAATCTCTGGCGACGTACTCGAAAACTGTCCCGTCAAACTGATTCTGTCTTTGATGGCAATGGAATAAACGTCGAAAGTAGCTTCTAAATCTTCGGTCAGTCTGCCCGTCACGCCCAAGCTAAGGTTGATAGATTGTTCTTGCTTGAGCGTCGGTACGCCAAACTCTTTCGCCAATCGGCTGTCATTGGTAAACGTTCCGACTTCTTTCGCCACGCCCGAAATGAATTGGGTAGAAGTATTGTTGAAATATTTTTGTTGTTGCGACGGCGCACGAAAACCCGTTGAAACCGCGCCTCGAATGGCAAAGTTCTTCGTCACTTTCACCCGCGAAGCAATTTTAATGTTGTTGGCATCGCCAAAATCTGAATAAGACTCATGTCTAAGGGCAGCTTCCAACAATATTTTTTCGGTGATGTCAAGTTCTACGTCGGCATAAAGCGACGCATTGGTACGGGTTTGATTGATTTCATTTTCAGGTCTAAAACCCGGAAAAACTTGTGAACCGCCCGCTTTTCCAAGTTGGTCAATCGTATTGGAACGATAGACGAGCTTTCCGTTGGCATCGCGAATCGTATCAATGTAAGTCACCAAACCATAGTTGCGCCACGATGCTTCTTCGCCCGCATGGATTTCGTATTTGTCGGCTCTGTATTCCACGCCCGCACCTACGTTCATGCCTCTGAAAACACCGCCAAACAATCGGTTGATATCAAAGTTAATCGTATTTTGTTTAAACGAAAATCCGCCCGCACGAAAACTAATCGGCGTATTGAGTCCCAAAGAAGTATTTAAAGAATTTTCTACGCGATAGTCAAAAATGTTTTCCCCTTGCGAATGACTCAAATCAAGATTCCAACCGCGTAGATTTCCTTTCAAACCCAACGTCAAAGAACGGTCTTCAATCGTCGAATGGATTTCGGGTAAAAACCCGAGTGGATATAATGATTTGATATTGCGTGCATCATTCGGCAAGCGATAAAACCCCGCCGCATTTCCTTTCTTACTGTTGTATCCACCGAAAGCATAGGCTTCTGCGCCGCTTCCAATCGGATAATTGAGGTGAAAGAAGACCCCCCCAGTACGTAAGGCAGAATTTCCGACTTTTAGGTTAAATTGTTTACGATTGGTGCCGAGTTGTCGCAACGTATCGTCGTCTGCTTGCTTGCGCGTGCGTCCCGCGAGGGAAAGCAATTGCTCGTTTAAGTAAGCGTCTTCACCTGTCACGCCCGACGGTTGAAAATAAATTGGACCCGTGTATTCTTCCATTCGATTGGTAGCACCACGTTCGGTATATTGTCCAGAAACATTTACAAAACCTTTATCCAAAAATCGAAAGCCATAATTCAATCCTAAATCCGTTGTTGCGCCGTCGCCCTTTTGGGTAATGCCTGAACTTAAATTGGCATTCACCACTTCTGCATCTTTTTTCAATACGATATTAATAATGCCAGCGATGGCATCTGAACCATATTGCGCCGATGCGCCATCTCTCAAAATCTCGACGCGCTCGATGGCAGAAATCGGAATTGCCGACAAATCGGTTCCGACCGAACCGCGTCCGACGGTTCCATTGATGTTGACGAGGGCGGAAGTATGTCTTCGCTTGCCGTTTATCAACACCAAGACTTGGTCTGGTCCCATGCCGCGCAATTGTGCGGGGTCAATGTGGTCAGTTCCGTCCGAAACGGTTTGGCGATTGGATTGGAAAGCAGGCGTAACGTAATTCAAGATTTGATTTAAATCCACTTGCCCCACTTCATTCACCACGACGGCGATGGGGATAACGTCAACGGGGACGGGTGTTTCGAGTTTCGTGCGGGTTGCGTTTCGCGAACCCACGACGACAACATTGTCGAGTTCCAACCCTTCTGCCAGTTGTATATTGAGGATAGATTTGTTGCCCAATGCCACTTCTTGCGACACAAACCCCGTGTAGGAAAAGATGAGCGAAGCTCCGCCCGTCGGCACATAAACGCTGTAACGTCCGTCGGCATCAGTGGTGGTTCCGACCAACGTTCCTTTCACTTGAATGGTGGCTTCGGCAAGCGGTTCGTTGCTTGAAGCTGCCGTGACGCGCCCTGTGACGGTACGCTGTGCGTTTGCAACAAATGAAAATAAGAAGATAAACAAAGCAATGCAACTCTGTTTGGCTTTTTGGGTTAAATTTCTCATAAAAAAGTAAGCATTTTCCTGTGAAAATAAGCATTTACGAAGTGTGTTGCTTAAATTACATAGCAGGTTTGTTCTACAACAGCAGTGATTAAAAAAATAAGAATGTGAAAATATATTTTTTTTATGTAAACACAATTTCTTTAAGATTCTGACACAAAAGTACAAAACATCTTTGAATAGACAAGCGGAAGCCAATAAAATTTCTAAAAAACGTGACCAAACCATAAAATAATGCGTCATAAATAAGCCCCCCACCCCGCAAAGGGGGAATATCTTTATCCCCCCTTTGCGGGGTGGGGGGGCTAATAAAAATTCGCATTTCTATTTTTTTTAAAACTTTACAAAAAAAAAATAGGTATGTATAGGGCGAAAATGATAAAATATTCGTTTTTTTGCGCTTTAATATCTTTTTGAAATATATTTAATTATATTTGATATTTTTATTATAGAGAAGATTTTATTAATTCAATTAAAAAAAACACCCACTTTACGATATCAATCACCTACAAAAAATGCTTTTTGAGCCTCGAATACTGGGGGGGGGCATTTTTTTATAATTTCTTATCATTATTATTTACATTTTATTTCATTTCATCAAATCACAAAATTCAGTATTCAAATTTTTATATTGTGTTTTATAATTTTACAATTTAGAAGGAAAAAAAAATCATTCATTAAGTTTAGGTAAAAAATGAAAATCATGCAACTTTTGACAAATCAAATTACAAACCGCATTTTAAAGGCTTGTTTGTTGACCATTACGCTTTTTGGCGGTAATTTTTTGGCTGCGCAAGACAACATCACGTTGGGCAACGACGGTTTGAGCGGTGAAGTACGCGAATTGTCGTTTTCTTCAAACGGACGCACGCTTATCGCCAAATGTGGGCGCGACGTTGTGTTAGACAAGCGCGGACTCATCAAGTCGCCTTGTATTCAGCTTTGGGACATGGAAACCAAAAAAAACCCAACGTTGTTGGCAGACCGCGAAATCGGTCGTGCCGCTTGTATTTCTTTTAATGGAGATATGTTGGCGTATCGGTCGCAAAACGATGTGTCTGTGATGGACGTAAACCAACGCAAAACCGTGAGCGCGATTAAATTTTCAGAAAATCGCAACGCCTTTGCGCGTCCGTTGACTTTCACGGCGGACAATCGTTCGTTGTTGATTTCGCAAGGCTCCAAATCAATGCTCCACACGGTAGTGGGCGGCGGTTTTGAACGCGAAATTTCTTTGGAAGGCATCAACCAAATTTTGAGCAGCGACGACAATTATTTGATAGAAGTTTTTGTAGATAGCCTCCGCATCACCGATTTTAAAACAGGAAAAGAAAAAGGCGTGTTGCGTTGCGGAAAACCGGGCAAACAAGAGGAAATCAAAAATGTTTTCTTCTCGCCTGAAAACCGTTTTTTGGCAACTCAAAGCGACAACGTCGTGAGAATGTGGGATTTGTTGACCCTCAAAATGACTTACACGTTCAATATCGGTGTAAAAGAAAACGTTTTTGCGTTCAGCAACGACGGTCGTTTCATCGCAGGCGGACAGGATACACTCAAATTGTGGGAAGTCATGTCGGGCAAATCGCCCCGCGAAGTCAAAACCAGTTTGACGTTTGAAGGCAGAATCACCGCCGCAAAATTTAGTCCAGATGACGAAGAAGTGCGCTATTTGGCAGGTGGTGACATCAAAGGAAATATCAAAATGTGGCGTTTTACGGAAGAAAATATCTCAAAAGAATATTTTTCTGTTGAAATTGCAAAGGAAATTTCCCAAATAAAAGCCAAAGGGGAGTTTGAAACTTCGGACGAATATAACCGTCGAAAACAAAAAGCAAAACGCGCCATCTATAACAAATATTTGAGTTATTACACCGAGCATGTCAACAACGAAAAAACCATGCAAGAGGTGGCGTTGGCAACCATCGAAGACGAATTGGAAGCAAAAAGATTGCGTATCTTGAACTCGCGCACCACTATCCAGTTTTCGATTGACTCTATGAGCGCGTATGATGCGGACAAAGAATCTTTCACCGTTAGAGTGGTCAACAGAGCTGAAAATTACAATAAAGTGGAGGTGGTACGCATTCCGAGACGCAACAATTGTGCGATTGATTTTAAACAAAATTTTAAAAATTTGACCGTTACGGGGCAAAAACAATTGCAACAAGACGAGCGTGGTTTTGAAATATTTAACGTCAAAATCAAATCAAATTGCGACGGAAATAAAGAATTTGAATTTGGCGTGCAGCGCGAATTTTTCGCCAAAGAATAGTCTTTTTTAAGCTATTTTCAAGCCTTTTCAAGCCTTTTCAAGCAAACGAAAGAACGGCATCACTCAAAATTGGAGTGATGCCGTTCTTTCGTTTGCTTGAATATGTTGTAGTTTTAAGGCTGTTCAACAAATGCTTTGAAAGACAATGTTTTTACGATTTGATAGCCGCTTTTTGGATTCACGTTTTTCAAAATAATTGTGATGTCTTTTTCTGTTAAGCGATTTGCGCCTTCGGGCAAAACGTGATTGCTGTCGAATGTGGCTTGCAAATAGCCTGTTGCGCCGGGTGCAATTTTAGATTTTGTATGCTCCACCGTCGTACAATTGCAAGCAGAAACCAACTCAATTTCAAGGTCTTCGTTGCCCGTGTTGGTAAACAAAAACGTATGTTGCGGACGTTCGCCTGCGCGTACGCGACCAAAATCGAAGGTTTCAACACCATTTTCAAAAGTCATTTCTGCAAATTTGACCACATTTTCGACCGTTTCTGGTGCTTTTTCGACGGGTTGTGTGGTCATTTTTTCAGTTTCGGTCAATTCTTTTTCGACCATTTCTGTCGGGACAGGCGCAATTGTGACGGTTTCCATTGTCATTGGCACGGCTTCGGGCGCGCCTTTTGCGACCATGTCAACAGACGGCGGCGGGGCAATTTCGACGGGGTTTGGGTCGAGTGTAGGCATCAAACTTTGCGGCGTAGCCTCCAAAATGGGTTCTGATACTGGGGGGGGGGCATTTTCAACTTTTGTTTCCTTGTCGGGCGGCGTATTCGACACCGTTTGCGCGGTTTCGACAAAATCGGTTGGCGTTGGGCGCGCCACGACCGCATTGTATTGTTGCGGAACACTTGCCGCAATTTTGATTTTTAAAGAATCTTCTTTGGTTGTGTCTCGCAGATTTGTAATTTTATTTGGAGAAATCTCCATTCCCAAATCTTCTGCTTGTTCTACACGTGGAGTCATTTTTTTATTGTTTTGCGCAGCAATATTTGAAAACGCGCAACCCATTGAAAATAAGCCAATTAAAAGTATTTTCTGAAACATAAAAAGAACAGTTTTTTGTTGAAAAATAAATATATATTTTAAATTTTTAATGATACTTTTTCAGTACGATTTAATTAGACGGTTTTATAATGAAAAAGATGCAATTGTAAAGAAAATATGACAAAATGAAGTAATTTAAAATCAAAAAAAAACCCAACATTGTCAGCAATGTTGAGTGATGATAATTTGGTTGTGTTTGTAATTTTAAATTAATAAAATCACAATTTTTTATAAGAGAGGGTGGAGGCTTTTTTACGAAAATACGCTGCGCAACGAATCACCAACGGTTTCGTGATGCAATGATAACACAAATTTTTGTTTCTGTATCTATTTTTATCAAAAAATTTTAAAACTTTTTTCTACAATCTACAAAATTTAACTTCAACGTCTTTAAAACTGCGTTTTTCTAGATTTCAAGCCACATTTTCTTCAAAAAAAACGACCCCCCAGTATCTTGACTAAAATTTGACATTTTTCACAAAAAGT
>JBJOPA010000307.1:0-5547 GCA_046051005.1 Bacteroidota bacterium | reverse complement strand
TTCCTTTTTTCCTTTTTTCCTTTTTTCCTTTTTTCCTTTTTTCCTTCAGGAAAAAATTTTTAAAAAAGTTGAGAAAAGATGCCCGTTTTCATTTTTTATGCCCAAAATCTGGGTGATTTTCAAATGTGTAACATTTGAAAATAGTTTGTCCATTATCATTTTTTAATCTTTAAAAATCTTGCGTATGCGTATAGATTCGTCTTAAAAAAAGCTGCTCCACTTGTTGGCGCAAGTGTAAGCAGCCCGAATTGGTTTTTAAATCACTTTTTTTCCAACATTCTCTTGGGGAGAATGCAATAAAGAAGTGTTCAAAAATTTTTCAACCACAAAGTTAGGTCTTTTTCAATTAAGAGTCTATTTTTCGTACAAATAATTTAGCAAAATAGATTTTTTTCAGCTTATTTGAAATATCTAACTTCAATTTTTTTTTGTTATGAAAAAATTATTTTTTCTGTTAATTTTATTAACAACATTTAGTTGCAGTCGTAACCTAGATGTGAACGTTCAGCCCATGTGTACAGATAAAACTAGTTGTGTGATAGACCTTGGGCAATATTTGAATCGCTGTAGTAGTTTTTTTGAGTCTGGTTCAAAACCTATGAAAGTATCAATTACTGTTGATGGTGTTACATTTGACCAAGCTAATAGGCAAGTAACTTTTAACTTGGCGGATGCTTACGATTTTGACGTTAACAATGATGATACAAGTCCATCAAGCAGGCAGTTTACAGTACAGTTACCCCGATGTGGTAGCTATGCAATTACTATTGAGGCAAGAGGAACAGATGGCTCGTGTTTCACTTGTTGTCAATCTGGGGGCAATACGACAGTTCCAATTAATAAGGCGTGTTCTGTGGACCCTACTAATTCTGTTTCACGAAAAGGTGCGCCAAAGTTTAGAGTAGTTTCAGCAAGTATTAATTCTGATTTGCAGAATCCTCCTCCAGCTACGCTTAGTCTGACACCTATTATCGTGAACTGTTCAGGTTGTAGAAGCGGCTGTTAATATAAAACATTTTGTAAATATTTTTAAAAAAGAAATTATATGAAAAATAGAATATCATTAGCCATATTACTGGCTTTCATCTGGTCGTCTTGTCAACGTGGCAACGAACCCGCTATTCCACAAGAGATAGTTAAATCTACTAGTATTTATGACTATCTCATGGCAAATAATAAAAAAACGGATGGTAATATTGTCATCAATGCGACAAGCCTCGCTTTTTCTGATTTGCCCGCTACTCAATTTGACATTACGGGTTTTTGCCGCGATAAAAATGGCAATCCTGCACCGCTTCAAATGCTAAATGTAGGTGGTTTTGACATTCCAGAGCAAAATAATTTGAGATATGATAGGCATTTTGGTTCAAAGCCAATGGGAAGGGATTCCTTTGTAGCTGCGCTTAATAAGTGTTTTGGCGGTGATGTAAATGTAAAACTTGAAAGTCAAACCTTTGGCAACCTTGACAAAGTCGTCTATTGTCCGAACGCTATCAAAGTAGATTTAAGTGCCATTAAAAATGATGTCATTTCCAAAAAAGAAGGAATTACCATTAAGTTCACACCCAACCGAAGTGGTTCCACACGCACAGAAGAGGGCGAAAAACTAGCGGCGGGTATTGTATATCAGGCAGGCATCGTGTCAAATCGTGAGAATAAAGTGCAGTACGGATTGCCTTCTGAAAATGAAAGTGTTTTCAAATTAGTTGACGAAAGTGCGGGTTCCGTAACATTTACGCCAGCCGAGTTAGCCAAATTACCGCTTAACGGTTATGTCGTAATTTTCATGGCGCGGGCAAATCAAACCATTGTGCAAACATCAACGGGACTTTCTTTAACGATTACTGGTTTTGCGCTCAATACTTCGCAAGATTATCAGCTTCAACAGTAATTTTTTTCTAATCGTATTGCCATCATTTTTGAAAAATTATGATGGCAATACTTTTTATTTAGATTCCTTTTTTTAAAAAATTATAAAATTTATCAATCTCTAATCCACACTTTTTCTTTTGAACTATATATCGCGGATTCACCTACGCCCGTAAGTCCAAACCAAATTTGATATTCGCTACTGTCTATCAAATTATAAAATGGTCCTATTTCATTTTCTGAAATGCCCATTTCATCTAATGATTTTGGATAATGTCTATATTTAGATTTAAATGCTTCAATTTGACTTATCAAATAATCGCTCTTTTGTTTCATCTTATTTTCAGGAACATCAATCAAAATATACCAACAAATAGAAGCAATAATTAGAAAAAGACCAACGATTCCTAAAAAATATTTTATCCGTTTTTTCATTATAGTTGTGTATTTTTTTTCAAAAAAAGCCCCCCCCAGTATAAAAGCCGCTCGCGCAATGCGTGAGCGGCTTTTTATTTGTTTTTAAACACCTAAATCAATGTTATGTTGTTCGTGCCAAGGCAATCCGTATTCGTTCAATTTTTTCATGAACGGGTCTGGATTGAGTTGCTCGATGTTCCACACGCCCGCGCCTGTCCACTCGCCCGTGAGCATCATCATTGCCCCAATCATGGCGGGTACACCCGTCGTGTAGCTCACGCCTTGCGTTCCCGTTTCGTCGTAAGCGGCTTTGTGGCTGCAATTGTTATAGACATAATACGTCACCGTTTTTCCGTTTTTAATGCCTTTAATTCGGCAACCGATGGACGTAAAACCCGTATAATTTTCGCCCAAATCGCCTGGATTTGGCAAAACAGCTTTTAAAAATTCAAGCGGAACAATCTTTTTCCCCTTGAAATTGATGGGTTCAATGCCCGCCATGCCGATGTTTTGAATCACCCGCAAATGCGTCAAATATTCGTCGCCAAAAGTCATCCAAAAACGGGCGCGTTGCAACGTCGGAAAATGTTTCACCAAAGATTCGAGTTCTTCGTGATAAATTACATACGAATTTTTTGGACCAATCTCGGGATACGACAAAGGTTTCATCACCGAATGCGGCGGAATTTCTACCCATTCGCCATTTTCATAATATTTTCCGTTTTGCGTAATTTCTCTGATGTTGATTTCGGGATTGAAATTGGTCGCAAATGCTTTGCCGTGCGAACCTGCGTTGGCATCAACAATATCGAGTTCGTGCATTTCGTCAAAATAATGTTTGGCTGCATACGCCGTATAGACGTTCGTTACGCCTGGGTCGAAGCCGCAACCCAACACCGCCATCAAACCCGCCGCCTTGAAACGGTCTTGATATGCCCATTGCCACGAATATTCATATTTTGCCACATCTTTGGGTTCGTAGTTCGCGGTGTCCAGATAATGCACGCCGCATTCCAAACATGCGTCCATAATCGTCAAATCTTGGTAAGGCAACGCCACATTGATGACCATTTTGGGCTTGAAACGCTTCATCAATTTCACCAATTGCGGCACGTCGTCGGCATCAACTTTGGCAGTTTTGATTTTTTGACCATATTTTTCCGCCATTTGCGCCGCAATTCGGTCGCATTTCGACTTCGTGCGCGACGCTAACATGATGTCAGAAAACACTTCGGGGTGTTGCGCGCATTTGTGAACCACCACCTGACCCACGCCGCCTGCGCCAATTATCAGAACTTTTGACATTCTTTTTTTAACTTTTTTGATGTAAAACTTAATGATTTTTTTGAAAAAGTGGCGCAAAGATAACGGTTTTAGCCATCAAAAAAACAGATTTTTTTTAAGTTTAAAAAATTTGGCGCGTTTTTTTCTTCTATGTACTATCATAAAAAAGTCCATACGTTTTATTTTAAATTCACATAAAAAATAATTTGATTCTATAAAAACCTTTATTTCTAAAAAAATCCGCGCTTGTTTTTTTTGAGTTAAAAATATTTTTGTTTTAAAAAAGATTCGTTTTTCAGGTTTCGCGTTGATATTTTTTTAATCGTCGCCACGCTGTTCATCGCAAATCTGTAAAAAAAAATCAAAAAATCTAAAAAAATCTCAAAAAACGCTACCCCCCAGTATCCAACCGATTTTTATCGCATTTTTATCATTTTTTCGCCCCATTTTTATGGTTTTCAAGCCATTTTTCTATCCAAAAAACAATCTTATTTGGTATTGTTTTTTAAAATCTATATTTCTAAATTGTATTTGTAGAAAAAATATAATTTGATACCTAATACAATCAAGGTATTTTTTGTCGTAACTTTGTTAAAATTTTCAAGATTCACGTTTTCTATTACATTTTGCGTTACATTCGCATCACAATGATTTATTGTTCACATACTTAGGAAAGAAAACAACTATATGAGATTATCACTACCTAATCAATATTTTATTTTTTTAATATTTCTGTTTGTCCAAGTTCGCGCCCACGCGCAAGAGAGCGTAAAACTTACTTTTTTCAAAACAGGCGTATTAGAATATCGTCAAAGCGCATCTTTTGGCGCAAAAATGCCTGAAAAAAGCATCATCGGCTTGATGGTGAGCCTCAAAAAAGCCGAATGTCAAGGATTGGATTTGTCATTAAATGGCAAAATTGTGTTGTTGCCCGCGCAAGATTGTGGCGTATTGACAGCCGCCCAAAATGCTGAAAAAGCAGGAGCCATCGCCGTCGTGGTGATTGATAAAAACAAGGAAAACATCGCGCAAACCGAACGGATTTTAAAAATTCCATGCCTCGTCATTGACGAAGGCACAGGCATTTTCTATCAACAACAAGCCGAAAAACCGACGTTGGTGTGTCTTTCTGGCTCCATGTATTCAGGAAAAATTGTATCCGAAGAGCCGACCAAAGTGCAAGACGTTGCGTTGGACGACTACACGCGCAGCCGCGTCAGCAAGCCCATTTTGGCATCAGAATCGCCTCGTCCCGAAGAAATTATGGCAAGCGTCCGACCGATTCAGCGTCCCGAAATAGAAATTGACCCCAACGCCACGCCCGACGTTACGCCCAACACCGTTTCCACGATTGCGCTTGAAGATGCGCGTCCCGAACCCGTTTCGAGTGCGCCCACGCCCGCGATGGCTGCGCCCGAACCCGTCATTGTGGCAAGTACAAATACAGATTTTGCAGCGAAGGGCGAAAATAGCCCCCCCCCCAGTATAACGCCTCAAAATGTGCCTCAAACGGCGGTCGAAAGTAAAAAAACAAGCGAAAATAGCCTTGTCGAGTCAGAAGAATTGCGCGGACAAATAGAAATTTATCCAAAACGAGTATCTGAATTTTTATCTGTTACGTATAGTTTTGATGTGCGCACCGATGCCGTCATCAAGATAAACAACGCCGAAGGCAAAACGGTTATTGAGAAAAATATAGTGAATGCGTTGACGGATTTTGCAGAATTTGAAGTTTTGAAATTGCCTGTTGGAGCATATAAAGTTTTGGTGACAACGGCAGACAAACGCGCTACTTTTGATATCACGGTGCAGCATTAAAACTATTGAGATTGCGAACAAACCCATCTATGTTTTCATTTTTGAGTTCGATTTGAAATTTTTCCGCTTCCCCAAGCGTCTTAAAATGACCCACCAACACGCTGCACACTTGCGTCGCACCTACGCCCGAAAGATACAACAAAATGGGTTGTTTGAATT
>JBJOPA010000306.1:0-7047 GCA_046051005.1 Bacteroidota bacterium | reverse complement strand
GAGATTTACGAAATCTTAAAGATTTCATAAATCTAACCCCATATGTTATGACAAAATAATTTCATTCAAATCCTTAACTAAACAACATTGACTGGGGGGGTGACTTTTGCATTCTGTTTTTTCATAATTTTTAAATATTTGTTAAAAATCAAACTATTTTAGAATAGTTTAGTCAAAAATGACGTAATTTTGCGAGTATTTTTGAGTGATGAGAATATAAAGAAAAATAAAAATACATTTTACGAATTTTTCTATTGAATTTTATTGTAAAAAGTGATAAAAAAGAAAGAAAACTACGGAAAGTAAGTTCCAAAACATGGCAGAACACACCGAAATAATGCCCGAAGAACAACCCGAAATGGAGCAGGGAACGACACCCAGTTCGGAAAAAACGACCAATCAACCCGTGCGCCGCACTTGGTTTGGTCGTATTTTGCGTGGCATTGGGCGACTGGCGTGGTGGTTTTGTATTGCATTATTTTTGTTTGTGTTGGTGTTTCGGATTCCTGCCGTTCAGCAATGGGCGATGAATCGGGTGACGGGTTTTTTGTCCAAAGAATTGGGAACGACCGTGCGCGTAGCATCTTTTCATGTTGATTATTTTGATGTAATTACACTTGGTGATTTATATGTTGCTGATAAACAAGGAGATACGCTGCTTTTTTGTCGTGAATTGACGGCAGATTTTAGATATTTGAAAGCCTTGACGGGTAAAATTCAGTTCGATGGATTTTTGATTCGAGAAGGAGAATTGAACATAAAACGCGATTCGGGACAAATTTACGACTCGTTTCAGTTTGTTTTGGATTATTTTGACCCGCCGCCCGCTTACGCAAAACCCCGAAATACGCCGCCCAATTTGGTGATTGGAAATGTCCAATTGCGCGACGGTTTTCACTTTCGCCGCCTCGATTACGTGCGCGGGCAACGCATTGACGGCACGTTGCTGGCGGCGGATATTCACACTAATTTTATGAATATGCAAAAGCAAATGATTAATTTTAGAGATGTGAAATTGGCGAGACCGATTGTCAAATTAGAAAAAATTACGAAGCATCCGCTTTCAGATTCTTTGTTGGCGATAAAAAACGCCCCCCCCCAGTATCGCGACATCGGTGGCACGCTTTTGACCAAAAATGATTGGGATTCTATCCGAAATCTGGGCTATCGCCGTCCGCAACTGAGTCTCGGAATTGGTTCGTTGCAAATCGTGGAAGGGCAATTTTCCTTGGATAATTTCAGAAAATCTCCTAAAAAAATGATGCCCGATGATGTGTTGGACTATCACCATTTGGATATTTACGACATAGAAATCAATGCAAATACCGTTTTGTTAACCGACGAAAAGTTAACTGCTTCACTCGAAGGCGCACGCGCACAGGAACAAAGTGGTTTCAAACTCGAAAAATTGGCAGCTTCGGTTGAGATTTCGGATACAAAAATGTCTTTTGACGACCTGCAACTCATCACACCGTCGTCGAGTTTGTCGAATTCTTTTTCGCTTCAATATCGTGATTTTGATGAGTTGGAAGACGAATTTGAAGAAAAAGTAATCATGCGCGGCAATTTTGTGGATTCAAAAGTTGCCTTAAAAGATATTATGTTTTTTGCAAAAGAATTGAAAGGAAATCAATTTTTTGAAAAGAATAAAAATGAAGTTGCTACTTTGAATGGGCAAATTTTAGGTCGCGTTTCTCAATTAATTACCAAAGATATGAGTATTCAATTGAAGAACAACCTAAAAATTGTTGGTGATTTTAAATTCAAAAATATCAATACGGCAAATGAAGAAAATTTGACTTTGAAATTCAAAAAGTTGCAAACGGATATCAAAACGTTGCAACAATTGATTCCGAATTTTAAAGCAAATCCGCAAATTGACCGACTTGGAAACCTCAATTTTGAAGGCGAATTTGAAGGATTTTTAGACGAATTTCTGTTGAAAGGTACACTCAAAACCGACATCGGGCGCGTAGGCGTGAAAGATTTTGGCGTGACTTGGCGCGGAACTACCCAAAATCGTGCAAAATATAGCGGTGGTTTTGACATCGAAGACCTCAATTTAGCTGCGCTGACGAACAACAACGACTTGGGAAAAGTGTCCGTCGAAGGAAAAATAAAAAATGGCGTTGGCTTGACCAAAGAAAGTTTCAAAGCAGATTTGGAAGCAACGGTTGCCAATTTTATGTTTAAAAATTATAATTACAATAATTTTGATTTTAGTGGAAAAGTCAATACAAGTAGTTTTGAAGGACATTTGGTTTCACGCGATGCAAATGCGGATTTTAACTTCGACGGAACCATCAATTTTTCAAAACCGGATTATCCAATTTATAATTTTAAAACAGAAATTCGTCGTATAGATTTACAAAAATTGAATTTCATCAAAGCCGATTGGGTGGTTGCCGTGAAAGCAGATTTGAACCTTTCTGGCGCAAAATTGTCTGAAATTGCAGGTCAAGCAAAAGTGAGTGATGTCGTCTTGACGCGCAAAAATGGAGCGGAACGCTATGAAATTAAAGTGTTGGAGCTTACTTCTGCCTTAGAAACGGCTCAAAACCCGAATTATACTGGGGGGGGGGCTTTGGACAAAATATTTTCGCTTCGTTCTGATGTTGCGGACATAAAAGTGCGTGGTCGCTTCGATTTGGAACAAATTCCGTTGGCTTTTGCACAACGATTTTTGCAACATCACCCCAAAATTGCAAATGATTTGGGCATCAAACCTTCTGAAAAAATATTAAATACGCAACAATTTGCATACGATATTCGCATTGAAGATTCAAAAAATTTGACCAAAATTTTTGATGGCAAACTTGATACTTTAAAGAATATTCATTTGAGAGGAAATTTTGACAATGCCTTCCAGCGTTTTACGGATTCGTTGACCATTCCGACGATTCGTTATGACGATTTTTTTGCAAATGACATCGAATTGGCAGTCAATTCAGATGGCATTTTTAGTAATTTAGATTTAGGAATTTATCATGCGAACGTGGGTACGACCAATTTTGGTTTGACGGCGTTTCAATGCCAATTGGTGGGCGATACGGTCGAAATTGGTGTTTCGGCAGACAATTTTTGCCCCAATTTGAAAGTAAAAAAACTTCAATTTGATGCCCGAATTGTGCCGCATCAAGATTCTTTGTATCGCATCAATTTCAAGCCAAACGCCGCCATTGCGGTCATGGACGACCAATGGACGATTAGCGCGCAAAACGTGATTTATTTCGGTAAAGAATTTTTGCGGCTTAAAGATTTTGAATTGCGGCGTTCCAATGCGCGGATTAGTTTTTCGTCGGCAAGCTCTCGAAGTCTTGACGTAGTGGCGGAAAATATGGATATTTCGGTGCTTGACCCGCTTATCAAAGATGATAGATTTTTAATGTCTGGTCGTTACAAAGTCGTTGCACATGCCGATGATGTGTTCAAAATACAAGGTTTAAAGATGACGACAACCATTGATTCGTTCAAAATTATAGGAAATCATTATGGTGCATTGCGGCTCGATGCGTCGTTGGCAGACTTGAAAAGCCCCGTTCAGACCAACCTGACGATTGTAAAAGGCGATGAAAAAGTGGCATTAGAGGGAAAATATTACCTCGAAGCGAAAGACGGTTTTGAAAAAAATTACATTGATGCGACGGTTAATTTAGAAAATTATTCTTTCAAAGCCATTCAATTATTGGTTCCGTCGGGCATTTCTGACGTAAAAGGAACGGTGGACGGCGCGACAAGGGTTTGGGGGAATATTAAAAGCATCAATACAGACGGTGCGTTGCGGCTTCGCAATGCGGGCGTGACGGTGGATTATTTGAAAGCCCGATTGAACGTAAAAGACGCTTCGGTAAAAATTACGAATAAGGAATTTAACGCAACTGGCGCGCTCGTGTATGACGACGAAGGCAATCCCGCCAAAATTACTGGGGGGTTGACACACGACCGATTTGATAATTTTGGATTGGCATTGCGCATTGAATCGCCACGATTTTTGTTTTTGAACACGACACGACAGGACAATCCGCTCTATTATGGTCGCGCCATCGGAAAAGGCGACGTTTCATTTGGCGGTGATTTCCGAAAAACGGACATTCGCGTGCGGGCAACGGCGCAACGCGGCACGAAAATTACGTTCCCATTTGCAAGCGAACAATCCAGTTCAAAGGTGAGTTTTATTAATTTCAACAATAAAAATTTACCTAAAAAAAATACGGATACAGCCACCAATACGCCTACAAAAGTGGCGGATTTGCGCGGTGTAGGTTTCGATATGGATTTGACACTCACGCCCGAAGCGGAATGTACGCTCATTTTTGACGAAAATTTTGAAGACAACATCAAGTCTTTTGGCGAAGGGGATTTGCAGATTTCTTACAATCGAGCGGGCGAATTGCGCATGGCAGGTGATTATCGAATCGTGAGTGGGCAATATTTGTTTACGTTGGCGCGAGTGGTTCAGAAAAATTTTGCGATAAAACAAGGCAGTTCCATTCGTTGGCAAGGCACGCCTTTTGATGCCATTATTGACATCAATGCCGAATATCAAACGCCGTCGAAAGGCGATTTGTTGGCTTCGCCTTATAATTTTATTGCGGAATATTTGCAAATTGGCGGCAGCAGCGTGCAAGAAGAAGCGCGCCGCCCAACGCCCGTAAAGTTAGATTTGAAGTTGAGCGGTCAGTTGTTGCGACCCGAAGTCAATTTTGGATTGGCGTTTCCGAAGCTGGCGGGCGCGTTGCGTGGCTATTCGGACAGCAAATTGAGGATTTTGGAGCAAGACCCCAACGAACTCAATCGCCAAGTATTTGGATTGATTGTTTTAAATTCGTTTTTGCCTTCTGACCAATTGAGTTTGTCGTCGCAACTGACGGCGGGCGCGGTAAATACGGCAATTGAATCGGTGAGTTCGTTGCTCAATCGCGCATTGGCGGATTATGTGACGGGCGTAGATTTACAAATTGGTTATAATTTATTGCAATATGACCGTATTTCTGACATCGGTCGCGCAGAACATCAATTTAGAGTCCGCGTTTCAAAATCATTTTTTGATGACCGCTTGGTTGTTTCGGGTGGTGCGGGCGTAGAAAACAGCATTTCAGGCGCGAATGGAGACGTATTTTTAGGCGGTGATGCGGTGATTGATTATGCCATTACGCCTGACCGTCGGTTGAAATTGCGCGTGGGTTACACGTACGACCAAATTTTAGATGGTCGCCGACAACGCCCCGCCATTGGCATTCGATACAAAAGAGAATTTGATAATATCAGAGAACTTTTTTTTACTAGATAAATTTTTTCCCAAAAAGTCGAAATATACTGGGGGGGGCATTTTTTAAGCTAATTTCAATCCAATTCTTCTAAATCTTCTTCTATAATTGCCTTTTTATTTTTTCTGTCTTTCTTTAATCTTTCTGATTTTAATTGTGCGGCATAACTGTTTTTATCGCTGTCAAAACGTATTTGTTGTTCACACAGAAAACTACCTTGTTTTATCATTAAACCAAAATATTTACACGTTTCTACACCGCAATTGTGTTTGGAATAATCACCAAAATTGCGATGTTTTATTTTCTTATTTTCTAAAATAAGTTGTTGATTGTGTTTTACATTTTCCCACATTTGTCTTTCGTCTGCTATTGTTAAATCTAAACCCAATGAACACACGGCTATGTATGTTGTTGGGTCTTTTAATTGCAGAAAATCAAATTGTTTTTTAAAATAAGCATGCGCAACATCGCGTATTTTTATTTTCTCTTCTATGGTCAATATTTCATGTTCTACAATAGAACGGTATAAACCCAGTGTGTTCCAATCCGAAAAACTTTCATAAATAGGAATAAAAGACAAATACTCTGTGAATGTTAGTTTATTAAATGCACGACCTAATTTCATATTGTTTCAATTATTTTAAAAATGTCCAAAAATAGCACCCCCCCAGTATAATCCCCCCTCAAATCTCCCCGAAAGGGGGAAATAGGGCATTTTTACCCAAAATAAGCTATTTTATTTCTTCTTTGATATATTTTTTGATGGTTTCAATGGTTTCTTCATCGCCAAATTTTGCTTTTTTTAACAAGCTATTTAATTCTTTTTTTTCATAAAACATAACATTATCAAACAGCAATTGACGCATTAACCAAAGCCCATTATTTGTATATTGTTCTGTTTCTAAAAACACTTCTACATATTGCATACAAATAGGGTGCAGTATGTCACACATTGCAAAAATAGATAAATTTGCGATGGTTGTGTTTGTATTTCTATTTGCGTTAAATACTTTAAACGCATAAATAGCCGCTTTCTTTGAGCGCAATTGTCGGACTGTTTTTATGGCTAATTCATTGCCTTTTTCGCCATTTATAAATGTATCCACAGCATGTTCTATCCATTCATCGCCCAAAATTTCTTCTAATGCGCTGTATTCATATTGCCCAGCATACAATTCGCTGCCGTCGGGTCGCAATACGCCCATTTTAAGGGCTAAATTTTCCCAATTTGTTTTCATAAAATAACTATTTATTTATAAACCGTCTTCTCTTTTTGACAACCAATCTTTATATTTTGTTTTATAAAAAGACAATGCGCTTTCATTTTCAAAAATAATATCCACACCGCCGTCATAAGGCGCAATAATTCGTTTATTATCAGGAATTAAGAAAAACAAACGCCATTCATCATTTGCAATAGACTTTAAAATCGTATCAAAACCATTTGGAACATAGTTTTCTGCCACAAAACAAGGCGTAAATTTAACGCCTTCATCTGCCCAATCTGCTGATATTTTGTGCATATCAATGGTGGCTAAATCCTTAAAATGTAAGGTTTTAAAATAAGGCAAATCATTGAAAACGGCTCTATCAAACTCTTTTTCTGTGTTGCTATAAATGCCAGAAACAATAACAACCTGTTTGTGAGATTCCATTAAATCGTTAAAAACAGTATTTTGTCTTTCTAATAAAATATTCCATTCTTCTGTTGTTGCTGCATATCTTTTTGCATCTGGAAGGCTGTGAATACGTAACCAACGCTGTTTTAATTGCAATTTAA